>CAZLIG010000202.1:1272-3711 GCA_964559415.1 uncultured Rhodospirillaceae bacterium | reverse complement strand
GACAAGAACGCCCATCCCGATCAGCAATAATAACCGTCGATCCATGCGGTCCGATAGCTTCCCCGCCGGATACGAAGTCAGCGCATAAACCATGCTCATCACCACCATCACCATAGGAAGCCACGTCACCGTGACCCCCGCGTGTTGCGCGCGCAAAACCAGAAAGGCCTCGCTAAACCGGGCAAGCGTTAAAACACTGCCAAAGAAAACAATGCTCCAATAATCGGAACCAAGCCTCAGCAATTCTTCGCGGTCGAAAGTGAATTTACGCGTGGGGACTTCCGACCTGCGTTCCGGTTCCTCAACCCCCAAAGCCAGAACGACGACTGAAGCAATCGCAGGCAGCACGGCAAACCAATAAACGGCGCGAATGTTATTGCTGAAAATGAACATCAACAAAATTCCCAACCCCGGCCCGAGAAAAGCCCCCACGGTATCAAGCGCCTGCCTCAATCCATAAGCGGCGCCCCGTGACTCGAAAGGCGTGATATCGGCAATAAGCGCGTCCCTCGGCGCCCCGCGAACACCTTTTCCTATGCGGTCGGCAATTCGCGCGGTAAAGACCAACCCGATTGATTGGGCCAGAGGGAACAGCGGCTTTGTCAGCGCCGAAATCCCATACCCCGCGACAGCCAAAGCCTTCCTCTTTCCGAGCCAGTCGCTCAAAACCCCCGAGAACATTTTGAGGATAGAAGCCGTCGCCTCGGCCAGCCCCTCAAGGAGGCCCAGTGATAGCGTTGAAGCCCCAAGAGTCGTAACGACATAAACCGGTAACAGGCTATGGATAAGCTCGGATGACGTATCCATCAAAAGACTCACGAGACCGAGAGCCCAAACGGACCTTGGCAGAGGATGAGGGTGCGGGTCTATTTCCATGAAAGAATTTCGGGAGGCTTGCGCGAAGAAACGGGCGTTTCGCCCACCGGATGCCCAACGATAATCGGCGCAATGACGGTTACGCCTTCCGGAATTTTCAACTCGGCCTTAAATCCTGTCGAATTCAGCGCCGCAATCGAAAAACCTATCACGCAAGACCCAAGCCCCTTGGCGCAGGCCGCGAGCATCAGGTTTTCGGCAGCAAGCCAACAGTCCGCATGGGCTGAAGGACTCTGAATTTTGCTGCAAATCAAAATCAGGGTGGAAGCATTATAAAAAACATGGAACCCCGGTCTGTTGACGATTGAAAGTTCCTCCTTGGCTCGCGGCGTATCCTTGCCTTCGGCTCCGGCCCGCACCAAATCCTTCGCGCTTTCCGAAATCCTGTTAAGAAGGGCTTGATCCTCAATGACGGCAAAAGCCCACGGCTCTTCATGCATGGCCGTCGGCGCATGGATTGCCGCATCGATTAGAGCGCGAATGACATCCCTATCGACAGGCTGCGTCGTGTAATTGCGCACGGAGCGGCGTCGATAAATGGCGTCCATAAGCGTCAAAGGAGCCTTCTTTTGCGAGTCCAGCATGGTTTCCTCCTCCGAGAAAAACGGGGGCCATTTTACCATTTTCGATCCCCCAAAGCTACGCCTTGGCGGCCTGAATAAAAAAGCCATAACGAGTATGCCCCAACATCCGACTCCTCTTGGTTGCGTATTTCTGATACATTTACATCGGAGGCAACAGTGTTGTTCCAGTATCTCCTCAAAACGGTTGTTCGGAAGGGATCGCTGAAAGTTGTATCGGCGAAGGGGACGACGCGCGTTTTTGGGAATGGGGCATCTCCCGACATTACAATTAAGCTCCACCGCAAAAGCCTCGATTGGATTCTAGGGTTAAACCCGGATCTCAAAATTGGCGAAGCGTATGTGAACGGCGCGCTGACAATCGAAGATGGAAAGCTCTACGACTTTCTCGCTCTGCTCCTTTCAAACTATATGGAAACAGGCGACCGCTCGATCCTGCACTGGCGCGAACACCTTTTCCCGCTTCTAAAAACCGCGGCCCAGTTCAATCCGATCCCCCGAGCGCGCAAAAACGCGGCATTTCACTACGATATGCCGGACAAAATCTACGGCTTGTTCCTTGACAAAGACCGCCAATACTCCTGCGCCTATTTCACGGACATGGACAACAGCCTCGAACAGGCGCAGCTCGACAAGAAACGGCACATCGCCGCAAAGCTCATGATGGACCGGCAGGATATTAAGGTGCTTGACATCGGATCCGGCTGGGGCGGCCTTGGCTTGTATCTCGCCGGTGAGACAGGAGCAATTGTCAAAGGCGTCACGCTAAGCTCGAACCAATGCCGCATCAGCAGCGAGCGCGCCGTATCGGCGGGACTTAACCGCCGCTGCTCGTTTGAACTCAAAGACTACCGCCAAGACAAGGATGTCTATGATCGCATCGTTTCCGTAGGCATGTTCGAGCACGTTGGTAAAAAGAACTACGACGAGTTTTTTACGCACCTTCGGCGCCTTCTCGCAGACGATGGCGTCTGCGTCATTC
>CAZLIG010000202.1:0-1262 GCA_964559415.1 uncultured Rhodospirillaceae bacterium | reverse complement strand
CCCGCCTCAGCCGATCAACTCGTTTATACGGAAATACATTTTCCCCGGCGCGGATCTGCCGACGTTACCCGAAATCTTGACATCTGTAAGCCGCGTGGGGCTTTTCGTGACGGATATTGAGGTATTGCGTCTCCATTATGCCGAAACGCTCAAGCGTTGGTCCGAGCGCTTAACCGCGCACCGCGAAGTGATAGTCTCCGAGTTTGGCGAAAAAGTATTTCGCCTATGGGAGTATTATCTCATCTCGTGTGAAGTTGCCTTCCGCCTTGGGTGCTTGATGGTCTTCCAACTTCAACTCGCGAAAAAGCACGAAACGGTGCCCTTCACGCGCGATTATATAGTCGAGTGGGAACGCGCCCACGAAGCAACCTCGGCCCTGCATGACGCGACCTCGGCTCTGGCCGGAAACAGATCGCAAGCCTAGGGGCGGCTAGCAATAAGCTCATCGACCAAAACCGGAAGAGTCGTCCCCGCAGGCCCAGTCCTTTTCTCCTGAAAAGAGGGCGACCGCTGCGTTTCCGCCAGATTAACTTCGATGGTGTATGCCCCCGCGCTCGAAGCAATATCGACAAACCCCGCCGCCGGATAAACGAACCCTGATGTGCCCACCGCCACAAAAAGGTCGCACCGAACAAGGGCTGAATAAATTTCATCCATAAAGTAGGGCATCTCGTTAAACAAAACGATGTCTGGCCGCAGTGTCCCGCGTCGCCCGCATCCGGGGCAGGGCGTCTCCTTTACCGCGTCGCCAAGAAAGGGGAAGCGTTCCCCGCAGGCGGTGCAAAGAATGCTCTCCAGTTCGCCGTGCATCGATAAAAGATTTTGGTTCCCCGAACGTTTGTGCAGCGAATCGACGTTCTGCGTCACGACAAGAAGATCGTCGCGAAAGCAGTCCTCAAGCTTTTTGAGCGCAAGATGAGCGGGATTGGGCTCCACGTCTTTTACAAATCGCCGCAGCCCATTGAAAAACTCGTTAACGCCCCACGGATCGCGGCAAACGGCCTCATGCGTGGCCACGTCTTGGACCCGTCGTCCGTGCCACAACCCATCCGGCCCGCGAAAAACCGGAACGCCCGACTCCGCAGAGATCCCCGCGCCGGTGAGAACAACGACCTTTTCAAATTTCATATCCATTTTTCCAACTCATGTGGACACGCCCCTGTGTCGTCCACGATGCCCGATTATGCAAGCTAAAACCTAAGGGCATATGCAGTTGGCGGGCTGCACTCCCGGATACGTCCCCCAAGTGTAAAGCAGCCAAA
>CAZLIG010000201.1:0-3720 GCA_964559415.1 uncultured Rhodospirillaceae bacterium | reverse complement strand
ACAACACAGTTTGGAACAAGTCTTTGTGACCTATATGCAATGACCGATCCGAACAACATATTTGAAAATGGCAAAAGCAGGCCAGTGTCGTTTCCTGACGCTAAAGCCAACGCCGCCTTCATCGTCGAGGCTTGCAACAACTACGAACCGCTCCAAGAACTTTTGCAGATTGCGAACAGGTACACCGAGGAAGCACGGGCGGAGCGCGACGCATTGAAGCTTAAAAACGAAAGCTTGCAAACGCAGATCAAAGTCAGGAACAAGCTTGCGGCTGAGCGTGAGAAGAACTTCGCAGTATGTCGCAAAGAGCGCGACGAGCTTGTTGAGGTCCTTAAAGAGTTCGTGGCAGTTGCTGATAAGCAAGTGTATCCGCAGCCTGACAAGCCCGAAAGCGCATGGGCGAAGCTACAAAAGTGCCACGAAGTCCTCGCCAAGATCGGCGGTGCGCCATGAGCAACCGCCTCCAACTCATAACCAACATACGCCTAGCCGAGGTCACCAATCGACCCGACGCCTACGAGCATTACAACGCCATTGTGACGCGTTGGTTCTATCGCGTGGTCGCTGCGGGGATGTTCGCGGCGGGGTGCAAGATTGTGGTGGGGATTTGTCAACTGAATGGGGTCTTGTCATGAAAATCACCCAACCCGGCATCTACGATATACCCGCATCCGAATATCACGGCGATTGCTGCGACGGGCCAAGCCTTAGCAGCAGCGGCGCGAAGCTTATCGTTGAGACGTGCCCCGCGAAGTTCATTGCGAATGTCCGAGAGGAAAGCAAGAATTTCAACATCGGAACAGCCGCACATCTGATTTACCTTGAACCGTCAGAGTTTGCAAAGCGCGTTACCGTTGTTGATGCACCTGATTGGCGGACTAACAAGGCTAAAGCTGAACGTGATGAAGCGTATGCAGCCAACAAGACGCCTATTTTGAAAGGCCAACTTGCAGAACTTCAGGCTATGCGTGACGCGCTGTTTGCAAACCCTATTGCACGAAAGGCATTCGAGGGGGGTAAGTCTGAACAGTCGCTTTTCTGGAAAGACGAAGCAACCGGAGTTTGGTTAAAGGCTAGGCCTGACTTTCTTCCGGATCATCATCAATGGATTGTCGATTACAAAACCGCTGCATCTGCAAACCCGCGTGATTATGGTCGAGCTGTTTATCAGAACGGTTATTACCAGCAGGCGGCTTGGTATCTTGATGGCGTCGAAGCCGTGACGGGAGACAGGCCAAGAGACTTCTGGTTCGTCGCGCAAGAGAAAGACGCTCCGTACTTGGTTGCTGTTATCAAGCTTGACGGCGGCGCAATCGACTGGGGCAGGTCGCTTAACCGCAGGGCAATCGACTTATTCGCGGAATGCCAGGAGTCGCAATGTTGGCCGGGATACCGTGACCCACAAACGCCGGATCGTGACAAGGCATTTCTAATCGGGCTTCCAGACTTTGCGAAATTTCAACTAGAGGAACGCGCACAATCTGGCGAGTTCCAATCAGCACAAGGAGTTTAACAATGTCCATTATTACACTCGAACCATTCGTTCGCACAGGATCGCACGCTTTGATTTCTCTCTACGGCCCGAGCGGATCGGGAAAGACGCTTTCGGCGATTTATCTCGCACGCGGTCTTGTCGGAGAAAAAGGAAAGATTGCGTTTCTGGATACAGAGACGGGCAGGGGAAGGATTTACGCCAAGGACGCGAAGGGCTTCACCTACGCCGAATTGACGCCGCCTTTCACGCCAGAGAGATACACGGAGTCCGTCAAGACAATCGAAGCCGCAGGGTTTGATGCCCTTGTCCTAGACAGCGCCAGCCACGAATGGGACGGCATCGGTGGAACGGTTGAAACCGCCGACAACAACGGCCTGAAAGGGCTTGTGAAGTGGGCAAACCCGAAGGCGCGGCACAAGAAGTTTGTCAACTCGCTTCTAACGACGCGGATGCACCTGATTATTTGCCTGCGTGCAAAGGAAAAGATGGTTCAGCGCGGCAAGGAAGTTATTAGCGACGGCTGGACGAGCATTCAGGAAAAGAATTTCATGTACGAAATGACCGTCCAACTTCACATGACTGAGAACGGACTTTTCACAATCGATAAATGCCCGAAGGACTTGCTTGGCGCATTCCCGATTGGAACACCTATCAGCGAATTGAATGGCCGCCGGGTAGCCGAGTGGGTTGATGGCGGCGCTCCGATTGACACAGCGCTTCAAGCCCTGAAGGTAGAGGCGCAAGAGGCCGCAGAACGTGGAACGACTGTTCTGAAAGCGTTCTGGGGAAGGCTCAACAAGATGCAACAAACGAGCATCCTGCATCTTATGGACAACCTGAAGAGCGTTGCGGCTGTTGCCGACGAAGAAGCGGCGAAGGAGTCGGCTTCTCAAAACCAGATTGAGCTTCGGCCTATGGACGAGAACCTTTCAGATCCATTCGGAGCGCCTCTAGACGACCACATGAACGGCACCCCAGCATGACTTATGACGAGGTGTTATGGAGTTTAGTAGGCCAGCGCCGCACCGAATATCTACGCTACTGGTACGGCAAGCTAATCAGAGGCGGATTGACGGCGAGGGAATACTGGTCAGATGAGGAAATGGAAAAGCGATACGAGGCGAACCGAGAAAGACGAAAGGTTCTAGCGAGGGAGTGCAGAAGAAAATGGAAAGCCCAGCAACAGAAATGCCCAACATACCACCGTTTTTAAGGAGAGGAAAAACTATGACGCCACAGGAACAAGCCGTTGTTGAGGACTGCAAAGCGATTGCCGACGAGATCGAACCGAAGAACCTCGGGGAGATTTTGGACGGGATGAAGTCAGAGCCGTCAATTGACGACTTGCTTGCACGCATCAAGGAAATGACAAGCCAGCGCGACAAGCTGACCGAGGCGATTAGTGCGCATAAGAAGGCGCTCCAACGTCAGATCGGGAGGCTTTAATGGTCGAGGGCGTCGGTCATAACTCAGGAATCTCCGGCGAACGACTCCGCAGCTTCGTAAGCAGGATTGAGAAGGTCGAAGAGGATATTGCGGCCAGCCAACAGGACAGAAAAGAAATTTACTCCGAGGCCAAGGGTAGCGGTTTCGAAGTCAAAATCATCCGGCAGATCGTCCGCGAACGGAAGGTCGACCTTGAGAAACGACGGGAGAATGAGGAATTGTTGTCACTCTACAAAGCCGCGATAGGGATGGAGGAATAAATGGAAGATGGTTTTTACATGGTGTTCAAGGAAGACGGGCGGACACCGACCTACAAGCATCCGACGCTCGACGCTGCGAAGAAAGAGGCCGAACGTCTTGTCAGGCTGTACGGCGGTAAATGCTACATACTTGGCGCTATGAGTGCAGTTGAAAAAACACCAGAGTTTCAGCACACGCAATGCGAAACGGGCAATTTGGATATACCGTTTTGAGGTCGTGTTATGCAGGTGCCGCAAAACGGTGTGACAAGCGGCGCGAGTGGTTCGCGTAAAACCCCTGCGCCAAGTTATGCATGGGCGGCGTGGAAGGACACGCGGTAAACGGAGAGATGAGGTGGTGAAAGCGGTAACTACCACGAAGTACAAGTGGACTACCCGTGAGTAATGGAGAACTGATTTATATCCGTTCGACTCGGATAGACCAGATGTTTGCCAGAACAGAGCCGGTATCAAGCCCGGCCCCATGCGCCAAGATACCCAACGCGATCCGCAGCCACGCGGACATAGCTCCTTAGTTAT
>CAZLIG010000200.1:0-3783 GCA_964559415.1 uncultured Rhodospirillaceae bacterium | reverse complement strand
TTGAATACCCGTAACCGTATTCGTTGCCCCCGGCCCCGAAGTCACAAACACGACACCCGGCTCACCCGTGACCCGCGCATACCCATCAGCCGCATGAACAGCCCCCTGCTCATGCGAAACAAGCGTATGCTTAATGGCGGTCGATTTTTCGACAACGTCATAAAGCGGAAGAACCGTCCCCCCCGGATACCCAAAGACGTTTTTAACGTTTTGCTCGACCAGTACCTCAATAATAATCTGTGCCCCCGACAGTTCGCGCCCGGCCTTCGTCATGTCCATCTCGCTTATCGCCTTTCCTGTCGTATCCATCGTCATCTCCGTCTCCGAATGAGGGCAATAAAAAAGGCCCCTTTAAGGAGCCTTTGGTGTGCGCTGTCCGTTCGTGCGATCCTTAAGATCGCTCGTCCAGCGCACCTCGTACCAGAATAATTTGTTGTAGCATTCGCTTCCCTGCGAAGTTTGTTCCGTCCCCAATCGTCTCTTAAAACGTTGTCACTGTCAACGCCCCCATTAATTTCGACTTCTTTTGTGGCTTGCAAAACACAGTAAGTTTATGACATTGAGCAACGGCACGCCGTTCGTAGAAGGCAATAGGATTAACAATGCAAGCACTTATCGCGTCTTTTCTCTTCGTCGTCCTCGCCGAGATGGGAGACAAAACCCAGCTTCTCGCAATGGCCTTCGCCTCGCGCTACAAAGCCTCGCAGGTCCTGATAGCGGTCTTCCTCGCTACGATCATTAACCACGGACTAGCCGTCGCGGTAGGGCAATACCTCACCCAAATCATCCCCATCGACATCATTTCCTTGATCGCCGCCGCCTCGTTCATCCTCTTCGGCCTCTGGACGATCCGTGGCGACAAACTGGAAGGCGAGGACAAAAAAGTAAGCAAATATGGTCCAATAGCAACCGTCGCCATCGCCTTCTTCTTTGCCGAAATGGGCGATAAAACCCAGCTTGCAACCATCAGCCTCGCCGTCCAATATAAGGACTTCGCGCACGTGCTCATGGGCACAACGCTAGGCATGATCATAGCCGACGCCATCGGCATCATAGCCGGAGTTGTTTTGAAAAAGCATATCCCTGAAAAAACAATCAAATGGATATCAGCCCTCATTTTCATCGCCTTCGGCATCGTAGGAACTATTGAAGTCCTCCACCGCATGAACGCATTGCCCTTTTGAGTTTGAACGCAAGTAAGATGATCAAAGGCTCAAGTAAATTCCAAACCATCGTCATTCCGGCGAAAGCCGGAATCCAGCGCCGAGCGTCCGCGAGGCATAAGCCTCCTTCTGCGCCACAAACAGGACTTAACCTATGACCAAAAAAGTCCACATCAAAACCTGGGGCTGCCAAATGAACGCCTACGACTCCGGTCGCATGGCAGACGTCCTCAAGCCCCTTGGCTACGCGTCAACCGACAACGCCGAAGATGCGGACCTAGTGATCTTCAACACCTGCCACATCCGCGAAAAAGCCGCCCAAAAACTTTATTCGGAACTAGGACGCCTCCACCCCCTCCAACAAGCAAAAGCCGAAAAAGGCGAACGCATGATCGTCGCGGTCGCCGGCTGCGTGGCGCAAGCCGAAGGCGCCGAAATCCAGCGCCGCGCACCTTTCGTCGATATCGTCCTCGGCCCGCAAACCTACCACCTGCTCCCCGAAATGCTCACGAAGCTCACGCGAGAAAGCGGCGGCATCCTCAACACCGACTTCCCCGCCGACCCGAAATTCGACCACCTTCCCGAGCAAGCCGGGAACCAAGTCAGCGCCTTCCTTGCAATTCAGGAAGGCTGCGACAAATTCTGCACCTATTGCGTAGTCCCCTATACGCGCGGAGCCGAATACTCGCGCCCTCCCGAAGCCATCCTCGCAGAAGCGGAAACGCTCGTAGCCCACGGCGCCAAAGAACTCACCCTGCTAGGCCAAAACGTCAACGCCTACCACGGCGAGAACGCCCACGGCCAAACATGGACACTCGCTAAGCTCATCGAACGCCTCGCCCAAATGCCGCAGCTCAAACGCCTGCGCATAATGACCTCGCACCCCCGCGACATGAGCGACGACCTAATTACAGCCTTCCGCGATATCCCAGAACTGATGCCCTATCTGCACCTGCCGGTCCAAAGCGGCTCGAACCAAATCCTCGATGCGATGAACCGCAAGCACACGCGCGATGACTATTTCCGCCTGATCGAAAAACTCCGCGCCGCCCGTCCCGATCTCGCCCTATCCTCCGACTTCATCGTAGGCTTCCCCGGCGAAACGGACGAAAACTTCAAAGACACAATGGACCTCGTGCGCCAAGTCGGCTTTGCGCAAGCCTACTCCTTCAAATACAGCCGCCGCGCCGGAACCCCCGCCGCCTCCATGAAAAACCAAATCCCCGAAAAAACAAAGGACGCCCGCCTCCACGACCTCCAATCCCTCCTCCGCGACCAACAACTCGCCTTCAACCAAAGCATGATCGGAAAAACTGTCCCCGTCCTCTTCGACGACAACGGCACCCGCCAAACCCAAGTCTTCGGCCGCACCCCCTGGATGCAACCTGTCTACGTCGAAGTTCCGTCCACAACGCAAGACACGTTCTCCGGCACGGGGCACAAGGTTAAAATCACCGCCGCAGTCCTCAACAATCTAAAAGGATCGTTAGACGACGCTTAAAACCCCATTTCAGTGGTCTTTCCCGCAAAAAAAACGGGAATCAACCGCCAAAAGTTGCCTCCCCACCTGCAGACTGTTATCTTCGCGCAAACATTTCAGCAGGAGATAATTATGCAACCCACAAAATTTATCGCCGCCACAGGCAGCCACCGCCCCGCAGAACGCGGTGATGATCCTGCCGAAAAAGAACGTTTTGAGAAAATTTCCGAAGCAATTGGCGAAGCCCTCTACTATCAAGGCGTCAACCTGCGTGTCATCTGGAGCAACGACCATGTCGAAGACCAATGCTCGCCACTTGACAAAAATGCCGTAACACTCCGCCCCGATGGCCTGCGCGAGACCCCGCCCGAGAACGCAAAATACCTCTTCGAAGCCACAGCCGATTATCACGTCATGGAAGGCTTCCTGAAAGCCGCCCAAAAAGACCCCTCATTAGGCGGAAAAGTCGAACTCCTCATCAGCAAGCAGATGTGGACCGGCGACGAGAGAGAACCCGGTTCATATGCATGGCCCCCCGTTGCAGGAAAAACCATTGGAGACAAAACGCTCGGTGCGCTTGTTGAAAACGGCCTCGTCATCCACAAACCGATAAGCGACACAATCACCCGCGACGGTGAAACCAGAAAACACCTCAGATCACTCCAAGTCAGTGACGTGGTCTCAGACTTTTCACCTCTTGGCGCACCGGTTGATAACATGCTTGTAATCGGTGGCGGTAAAGCGACCCAAGTTGCAGTCACAGCGGGTTTTAACCAGGGGTCGATTATTCCAATCCCCTATTGCGGTGCCGAAGGCCTGTCTGTTCTAAAACAATACTTCGCTGCAGCGGAAAACATGCAGCTCATCAGCCGTAAGTACCCGGCTTTGCGTGAACCCACAGGCAAAGTGACAAGCGCCTTCACCCCACCGAGCGAAACGGGCGTCGAATACACAACGATGAGCGTCGAAGCAGTCAAAGCAGAGCTACCCCGAATTCTGACCGAATTCTTGGCCTCTCCAGACGACCTCCATTGGCAGCCGTCCAAAAAACCGGCGACGGACTACAGAAAATAACCAGTCCACACCAGTGACGGCCTCCAAAGGGCCGTCACTGGTTTTATTGGGTGTGTACAAAACAAG
>CAZLIG010000199.1:0-3896 GCA_964559415.1 uncultured Rhodospirillaceae bacterium | reverse complement strand
TCGTCACCCCGGCGAAAGCCGGGGTCCAGCGCCGCGCGTCTGCGCGGCAAGACTCCCTCCGCCACAAAGCGAGGGAAAGGAGGTGCCCCATCGCAACGCGATTGGGAGGGTGAGATGGTCTTCCAGTTCCCCCACAGTCATTCCGAGACGCGCCAACCGCGCGAACCCTGAATCCAGTTTGTTCTTGTTTGACAGCCCCCCTCAAAACCGCTTCCTAATATCCTGCAATTCCTGCAACTCGCTAGCCTGCTTCGCCGCAATCTCCTGCGCCTTGGCCCGCACTGCCGGTTGAGACGCGTTCTTGAGCGCATCCTCCGCCATCGAGATCGCACCCTTGTGATGTTGAATAGTCATATCCAAAAACCTCCGGTCGAACTCCTCCTCGGAAGCCAAAGTCAGCTTGCGCATATCCATCGACTTCATGCCGGGCATATCCCTGTTCACCGTCTCGGGAATTTGCGGAGCCATGCTCCTGTGAAGCCCGCTCAAATCGGAAATATCCGCTTCCTGATCGTCCACCATTTTCTGTGCCATCGTTCTGATGTCGCCGCTTCTTGATTTCTGAACCGCAAGCTTCGCCATCTCCACCCCCTGCTTGTGATGCGCCGACATGGTGTCGAGAAACTGAATGTCAAATGGAGCATCGGCCGCGATAGCCCCCGGCGCAAAGAACGCCAAAAGGACAAGCAGAATCCTCAAGAACCTCATGACGACCTCATGGACTAGGGGTTTTGCAAACTTAGTATCGCCCGGAAGGAGAGTGGTTGTAAGGCGTTGACGGAGCCTGTTCTTGAGCGCCCGATCCACCCATCATCTCGCGCTGGTGCATACACCGTCTCATCATCTCTTTCCGCTGCTCAGGAGACATGGAAGAAGTATCCCGACCGCTCATCATCCTCTGGCAGTCCCTTTCCACCGTCGCCTGAGACTGCCGATAAGACGAAGGCCGAGCCGAAGTTTCGCACCCCGCAAGCAACCCCGCACAGGCAAAAACGAACAGCAGTTTATAAGAACAGAATGGCATGACGTTCTCCTTTTTGGAAAAAGGAAGGGAGAAGCAAATCGAACCTACTCCATCGCAAAGCGATGGGAGGATGAGGTGGGACCCGGCAAAGACTGCCAGTTTCATTGCAGCGCACCCGCACATCTTGGCCCGGACTCCGAAACCGAAGTCCGGCGCCAAGACTACGAGAGGGACTACTAGTCCTCGTCCTCTTCCCAGCTGCGACCGCCGCCGCGACTGCCACGGTAGCTCGAACCGGCGCCGTAACCGCCGCCGCCGCCACGACCTCTGTAGCTCCGACCGCCGCTGTAGCCTTCTTCCTCTTCGCCCCATCCCTTACGGGATGCGCGCGAGTGCCCTTCTGGATCGCCGAACCAGCCGCTGGCCCGATGTTCCGGATTTTCCCATCCTCTTTCGGATGCCTCCGAATGCCCCTCCGGATCCCTAAACCAGCCGCCTTGGCCCATATCTTCGGCATAGCCGCGCTCGTCATGTGGAGCTCTCATAGCGCGCTCATGCCGAGCAGCCTGACCTCGCATACGATTTTCGCGCTCCTCCTCGACACTTTCGTGACGGGACCGGCCGCGCCGCGAGCTGCCATATTCTTCCTCACCACGTCCACCTCCACGGCTACTGTAACCGTAGCGGCCACGACCGCTTTCACGCTCACTTTCATAACGAGTACCTGGCATGAGTCCCTCCATCGTTGGAATTTTCTACGAATTTGTAGGATGACCGAGGAGGATATAAAAACGCTGCACAGAGTTTCAGTCATTGCGTAAGAACGGGTCTCTGAGGCGCGAAAGAACCTAATAAATGGCAAATTGTGGCAAATTTTTCTTGCCTTTTTATACGCAATGCCACGGAAATGCCGCCAGTTTTCCTTTTGTCACACCGTTACAAACCGATATACTCCCGTCATCCTTTCCAATGAGGTCCCCCAATGAAACGCCCCCGTCTCATACTTATATCTGCCCTTGTCCTCACAGTCCTCGCCGCCCCCGCTTACGCAAAGCGAGGCGAAGGCCACGGCAAAGAGAAACACCAAGCCGAAAGCATCGTCGACCACGAAGGCAAACCCGACCGTCACCACGACCGTGACCGTGACCGCGAAAACAACGAGCATCGTCACCACTTCAACGACCAGAGGCGAGGCGACATTCACGCATTCCTGCTCGAAGATTACCATCGTCGCTGCCCGCCCGGCTTAGCCAAAAAGCACAACGGCTGCCGCCCGCCGGGCCAAGCCAAAAAGTACACAATCGGCGGCCTCATTCCTTCCGGTTACCACCATCTCCCCGAGGCCCTGATTGTCCGCATCGGCCCTCCCCCTCCCGGAGCCTACTATGCGATGGTCGACAACGACGTGCTCCTTGTCTCCGAAGCCTCCAAAAAGATTATCGACGCCGTCACGCTTCTGTCTGCCGTCGGCAACTAACAAGCAAAGCCTCCACTTTCAGACTTTCCTTGCCGTTTCAAATGATTATAGTGGCCTTCCGGTGACGTAAAATGCGCCGGAATGCCTTTTTTTTGAAAAGATTGGCAAATCATCCTTCGGATTTGTATGTTGCTCCACACACGGGCCACTTGGATAAAACATGAGCGATACAGGTTATGAAAAGCTCGGCGTCTCGCCGACAAAAGAAGACGTAAGGGAAGCCATCAAGAACCAGTCCAAAGGGCTGTTTCCCGGAGCCTTCTGCAAAATCATCGAGGACGCCGCAGGCGACCCCGACTACTGCTCGATCATCCACGCCGATGGAGCCGGAACCAAATCCTCAATCGCCTATCTCTGGTACCGTGAGCATGGCGACGCCTCCGTATTTCGAGGAATAGCGCAGGACTCCGCCGTCATGAACCTCGACGACATGGCCTGCGTCGGCGTCACAAACGGATTCATCTTCTCAAACACCATCGGCAGAAACGCCCACCGCGTCGGCAAAGACGCCCTCGCAAATATTGTCGAAGGCTATCAAGACACCTTCAATATGCTTCGCGGTTACGGCATCGAAGTCGAAATGGCCGGAGGCGAAACCGCAGATGTCGGCGATCTGGTCACAACCGTGATCGTCGATTCAACAGTCTTCGCACGAATGCCCCGCGCCTCCGTCATCGACGCCGCAAACATCAAGCCCGGCTGCGTCATCATCGGCCTGGCCTCATACGGCCAAGCGACATACGAAACAGCCTACAACTCCGGCATCGGCTCAAACGGCATCACCCGCGCCCGCCACCTGATGCTCAAGCACGACTACGCCTCCAAGTACCCCGAGACGTACTCCGCCACATTACACGTCGATCTCGTCTATCAAGGAAAATACAGCCTCGACGACCTTCTCCCCGGAACAAGCATCACGATAGGCCAAGCCCTTCTTTCGCCGACCCGAACCTACCTCCCTGTTATGAAAGACATCTACGCCCGTTACCGCGAAGATATCTCAGGCGTCATCCATTGCTCCGGCGGCGCGCTCACAAAGTCCCTGCACTTCGGAACCGGCCTGCATTACATCAAAACGGATTTGCTGGAAACGCCGCCTCTCTTCGAAGCCATGCTGGAAACCGGCACCCTCACGCTCTCCGAAGCCTATAAAGTCTTCAACATGGGCCAGCGTTACGAAATCTACGCAACAGAAGCGGCAGCCAGCGGCATCATCTCCATAGCCCGCAAATACGGCATCGACGCCAAAGTAATCGGCGAGGTTGCCGAAAACAAAACCGGCGCCAACAAAGTAACCATCCAAACCCACAACCAAACCCTCGAATACTAACCCTCACACAGCTAGTCCTTCCCGCGAAGGCAGCATCCCCTACTCCGTCATTCCGGAGCGCGCCTCCAGATCACTCTCTCCGCCACGAAGTGGGGGAGAGCGACTGTCTTGGAAGTCAAGCAATT
>CAZLIG010000198.1:0-3899 GCA_964559415.1 uncultured Rhodospirillaceae bacterium | reverse complement strand
TTGAGTATGTGTTCAATCTGGTTCTTGATGCTGCCAATATGGGAAGGATGCTATGGAACCCTTAAATCTATCAAGTGCGCTTTTCTCGAACGTCCAGCGGCGGGTGCTGGCGCTTATCTTCGGCCATCCCGAACGTAGCTATTATCTTTCGGAAATCGTCAGAAACATCGGCTCCGGTACCGGCGCGGTTGACCGTGAGCTGTCCCGGCTCGAACGAAGCAAATTGGTTTTAGTCAAACGAATCGGCAACCAAAAACATTACCGCGCCAATGAAGCCTCCCCGATTTTCGATGAGCTGAAGAGCATAATGCTTAAAACTTCGGGGTTGTCCGAGCCGTTGAAACAGGCTCTTTCGTCCCATTCGAAAAACATCAAGGCAGCTTTTGTCTACGGCTCCATTGCCAAAGGCGTCGATACAGCTCAAAGCGATATTGATCTCATGGTGATCGGAGACGATCTGACATACACAGATATCTACAGGGACCTGACGAAAGCCGAAGCCTTTCTGTCCCGACACGTAAACCCGAACATACTTTCAGTCAAAGACTGGAGGGGCAAGCTCACCCGGAAAGATTCCTTTGTTGCAAAAATAAGCGCGCAGCCTAAGATTTTCATTATTGGTTCAACGGCTGATCTGCAAGCATGAGCAAACAGGAACTCGAAAATCTCGTCAATATCGGTCAACTCAAACGTGAGCCTGCCGCACGCGACGAATTTGACGGCCTGATACGTTCGGCGAAGAAGCGGCTTGCCGATGCACAAAAGACGGCCCTCGCTCCTGAAAGTCGATTTGATTTAGCGTATAACGCCGCTCATAGCTTTGCGCTCGCGGCCCTTAGGCATAAAGGCTATCGCTCAGAGAGCCGGTACGCTGTCTTTCAGTCTCTCATCCACACGGTTGACGGCATCGACCCAACCGCTGTCCGGATTTTTTCAAAAAGCCATGATGCGCGCAATTTGGCCGAGTACGAAGGCTATACGGAGGTGGACAAACAACTCCTGACCGAATTGATCCGGTGTACGGTTGAGCTTGAAAAAGCTGTCTTGTCCCTCGCTTCGCCTCGCGGCTGAACCAGATCGCGCCGCGACTTCGACTCTCACTTTCGTTCTGGCAGGGTTGGGGGTACGTTTTGGGTTCCGGGGAAATTGTTGTTGCAAAAGAACGACTTTGCCCCCAGATTGTGATCGTTGTCTCCCCGACCAATCCTTCGTTTCCTTTCATTTTATTCTAAGACCCCTGCCCCACCTACCGGGGTTGGAGCGGTTGGCTAAAGCCCTGCTTCCTAATACAATTTTAATTATGGGGGCCTAGGGTCTCCTCATACGATTGTAGGTATCTTGGATGGGGAGCACTTGGAGTTCTGGGAAGATCCAAACGCTCGGCTCGAAAGGGCTTTGCGCGTTCGGGAGCTTGCTGCTCGCTTTGCTTCCGGGCTTGCCTTCGGGACCTGCTTTTGCGGCGGGGCCATCCCCTACCGAGCTTCCGACGAACGGCGTTGTTGCTTCGGGGCAAGCCAGCATCATGAGCGGCAATGCTGCGATGACGATAAACCAGACCACGGACAAGGCGGTTATCAATTGGAGCACGTTTAACGTCGGATCGCGGGCGGAGGTTTCGTTTAATCAACCTAGTGCCAACTCGCAGACGCTTAATCGCGTTTTGGGGGCGGAGGCGTCTCAGCTCTATGGGAAGGTGAAGGCGAACGGACAGGTTCTCCTTATCAATCCGAATGGGGTGGTGATTGGCGAGGGGGCGCAGATATCCGCGAGCGGCGTTGTTGCGTCTACGCTGGATATTACGGATCAGGATTTTCGGGACGGGAATTATAGGTTCGAGCGCAACGGGGCAACCGGGAGCGTTGTGAATGAAGGGGATGTTACGACTCCGGCGACGGGGTATGTGGCGCTTTTGGGAGTCAATGTTTCTAACCGGGGGAGCGTTACCACGGGGAAGGCGGTTCTTGCGGCGGGGGACAAGGTTGAAATTCCGGTTACGGAAAGCGGGCTGATTACGCTTGAGGCGGAAGCCGGGGTGGGGTCGGTCGATAACGCGGGGACTTGGGGGGAGGACGGTCAAGGTTCAGGACAACGCGCAGATCAAGGCGAATGGGGAAGCGGGCGGCGGGAGCATTGCGATTGGAGACAAAGAGAAGACAGTAAGCGTTGAGATTGGCGAAGGGACGCGC
Organism: uncultured Rhodospirillaceae bacterium; assembly: GCA_964559415.1. GTDB lineage: Bacteria > Pseudomonadota > Alphaproteobacteria > UBA9219 > UBA9219 > CAIXLI01. The sequence continues at coordinate 1,713 of CAZLIG010000198.1, read as the reverse complement.
GTTGAAGCAAATGCGGGTGTGCGCGGCGATGGCGGGAACGTCATTGTTTGGTCGAAAGATCAGACGGTAGTCGCGGGGGCGATCTTTGCGCAGGGCGGGAGCGAGGGCGGAAATGGCGGGTTTGTCGAGACGTCTTCGACCGGGAGCGTGAGGATCAGGGAGAGCGCAGAGGTCAATACTTTGGCGTTTTTTGGCAAGACCGGGACGTGGCTTTTGGACCCTGAGTTTTACACCATTGCGGCTTCGGGCGGGGACGAGACCGGGGCGAGCGTTGAGGCTTCGCTGGCGACAGCCAACCGCACGATTTCTGCCGACAACACCATCTATGTGAATGACGCGATTGACTGGAGCGCGCATACGCTGACGCTAACCGCAGGTGTTGATATCGATATTAATGCGGCGATGACGGCTACGGGGACGGCGGGGTTGGTGCTTAATACGACGAGCGGGACGGTGAAGGTTGGGCTGACAGGAAGCGGATTTACGGGAAAAGTGAATCTGGCCAGCGGCACGACTCTGAGCATCAATGGACATGCTTATACGATTATCAACAGCCTTGGGGCTGAGGGGAGCACGACGGGGACGGACCTGCAGGGCATCAACGGGAATTTGGCTGGGTACTATGCGCTTGGAAGCGATATTGATGCTTCGGCAACCTCTGGGTGGAATTCGGGAGCGGGGTTTCTTCCTATCGGAGACACCTATTTCACGGGGATGTTTAATGGGCTTGGCCACACCGTTTTGGGCCTTTATATCAACAGGCCTGCGACGAGCTATACCGGGATGTTCTCGCTTTTGGGCTTGGCAACAACTGTCAGCAACGTTGGGTTATTGAATGTTGATGTCACCGGCAATAACTTCGTAGGCGCTCTAGCAGGATATAATCGGCGCAATATACTTTATTGCTTTGCTACAGGCACAGTCCTAGGAAACGGGTATTCGGTGGGCGGCCTTCTTGGGTACAATCAGGCGACTTTGGCCGGAAGCCATGCGGACGTCGACGTCACAAGTGTCGGTTATGACGGCGGCGGATTGACGGGTAGCAACTTTGGAACGGTGACAGATAGTTTTGCGGAAGGGGATGTTCACGGTACGGGACAATATACCGGAGGTTTCGTAGGAAGAAACTATGGCAACATTCACAGAAGCTATGCAACCGGAGACGTCTACAACAACACCTACGACACCGGCGGTTTTGCAGGCATCAATTATACATCGATATATGACAGTTATTCCCTTGGAAATGTGTATAGCACGGGCCTCCGCACCGGGGGGTTTGCCGGGCGCAATACCGACACGATTGTAAACGCCTATTCTGCCGGTACTGTAGCCGGAGGCGGCGGACTGATTGGCAGCAACACAGGCACTGTCACAAGCGGATACTGGAACATCACGACATCCGGAAATCTAACCAGCTCTGCGGGGACCGGCCTCACAACTGCGCAGATGATGGCGCAAGCGAGTTTTTCGGGGTGGGACTTTGCTTCCATGTGGGCGATAGCGGAGGGAGTTAGCTATCCTTATTTGCAGTGGCAGGGGACGCCAGATTTTATCAAGGCTGGCGGGAACCTTTCTAGCGGGCAGGTTATTCGGGCGGCGGTGAATGGGGAGGTTTTGGGGACGGGGGCGACGGGGGCGGATGGAAGTGTTTACATCATGCTGCCTGAAGGGGCGTTTGGGGCGGGGGATAGTCTGCTTCTTTATAATGTGGGG
>CAZLIG010000197.1:0-3945 GCA_964559415.1 uncultured Rhodospirillaceae bacterium | reverse complement strand
GTCGATCGTGCGCATGATTGGCGCTACGGGCTTGACCACGATTTCCTCGGTGTCGAATACGCGATCCACAATGACGCCAAGCGTGGAAGTTCCGCACTGGACGACAACGATAAACGCATCGCCGTTCGCCTGAATGTTGTCCTCGCCAAGCTTGAGCGTTTTGCGGAGCGAGACGAGAGGCAGCAGGCGATTGCGCAGGCGAAGCACCGGAGTTTCGTTGATAAGTTCAACGCGGTGTTCGCTTGTCGGAGAAGCCTTTACGAGTTCCACGACGCTGATTTGGGGAATCGCAAAGCGTTCGCCCTGGCATTCCACGATCAATGCGGAAACGATGGCTAACGTCAGAGGAATCTTGATCGCGAAGGACGAGCCTCTTCCTGCCACCGATTTAAAATCGACCGTGCCGCCGATTTTCTCGACGTTCGTTTTGACGACATCCATGCCGACGCCTCGGCCCGAGACGGAGGTTACCTTCTCCGCCGTCGAGAAGCCCGGCTTGAAGATGAACTGCAGTATCTGCTGTTCGCTCATGCTTGCGAGTTCGCCTTCGGTCGCCAAGCCCTTCTCTATTATCTTCGAGCGGATTTTGCTGACGGGAAGGCCGCGACCGTCGTCGATGATGTCGATGACGATGTGGCCGCCTTCGTGATAGGCATTAAGAGTGATGGTCCCGACTTCACGTTTGCCTGCGTGAACGCGATCAGCAGGGAGTTCGATGCCGTGATCCGCCGAATTGCGAACCATGTGCGTCAGCGGGTCCTTGATCAGCTCCAACACCTGACGGTCGAGTTCGGTCTCGGCGCCGAGCATTTGGAGTTCGATCTTTTTGTTGAGTTCGTGCGCCAGGTCGCGGACGATGCGCGGCAGTTTTGCCCATGCATTGCCAATCGGCTGCATCCGCGTTTTCATCACGCCTTCCTGCAATTCCGACGTAACTTGATTTAAGCGCTGCAGCGGCGAAGTGAAGGCGCTGTCCTTTTCTCCGCGCAAAATTTGCAGCAATTGGTTGCGCGTCAGAACCAATTCGGAAACGGTGGTCATCAGCGTTTCGAGCTGATCCACGTTTACGCGAATCGACTGATCGGCAACCGATGCAGTGGGGGCCGATTTTGTTTGATCGTCGCCCGAAGCCTTTAAGGCCAAGGCAGTGCTGGTTGCGTCTGAGGCGGGTGTTTTGCTGGTTCCGGACATATTTTCTTCCAACGTTGTCATGTCGCCTGCGCGCACAGGGACGAAGCCAAATTCATCGGGTTCAAGCGCGGGTCGGGGTTCTGGGGCGGGAGCAGCCTCGACTTTTGGCGGTTCCGGCTCGATCTCGGGAGACGTTTCAGCCTGCGGCAAGGAGGCCTCCGCGCGCGGCGGCGTATCTTTTCCTTCCGCCATTGCGTTGAGAGCATGGATGAGGTCTTCGTCATCCCCATCGGGGGATTCTTTTTCGTTTCGTTCGATATAGGACAGGTGAGCTTTGATGCGGTCTATCGACGCCAAAATGAGATCGACCGCTCTAGGCGTTACATTAAGTTCCCTATCGCGGAATTTGCCGAGCACGTTTTCGCCTGCGTGAGCCAAATGCTCAAGGCGAGGAAGGCTTAGAAATCCGCACGTCCCCTTGATGGTGTGGACGAGGCGGAAAATGCTTCCGAGGAGTTCCGGATCGTTCGGGTTTTGCTCGAGTTTTACAAGTTCGAGATCAAGCGTCGCGATGCTTTCGGACGTTTCAGTCAGAAAATCCTTAAGAAGGTCATCCATGCGGGTTTCCTCTAACTGCGGCTGAAGGACTTTGGAGGGAATCTGTCCTTAACCATACTGAGGCGTAACCCTTAACAAATCTTTATGCTTCCGCAGAAGAAACGATTTGTTCTTGCGCAGGTTTCGACGCGATGAGGAGAATATCTAGTCTGTCGGGAATGGACTGATCATAGGACAGCTTCAACGCGAAATTCTCCGCGAACTTCCCCGTTACATACGCCTGTATCGTACGGGCGGAAAGCTCTTCGACCGGCGTCGCGCCTTCAAGCGCTTGCTGACTTTTCTCGCCAAGGCTTGCGCTTCTTCCGACGATCTCGACACGAATGCCGCCTTTCAACTCGTCGCTTTCCGCTATCTTGGAAAGCGTTATCGCGCCTCCGTACGCCAGAGCTTCTTCGCCCATGGTGATGACGTTGAGCAGCGTTTTCAGGAACCCGCGCGTTTCGGCAATTGGGTAGTCCGGCAGGTCGTCGGACCAGACAAGCGTGATTTTCGTATCGGTCAGATACTGGAGTGCAACCTGCCGCACGTCTCTGAGGCTCAGGTTTTCTTCGCTCCCGGCCCGGCCATAGGCGAGGCGGTACATTTTCAGCCGCCGGGCCGCTTTCGCGCCACTGTCGCCGATGAGCTTCATGGCCTCTTCAACCACGGAGCCGCCGATGTCTTCGATCAATTCGACGCCGTTGTTGATTGCGCTGACCGGACTCACGAGGTCGTGGCACAATTTAGAGGCCAAGAGCTCCATGACGCGCATATCGATTTGCATAGCCGACGCCTGTCTTGTTTGAGAGGTATTTGAAGAGGTTAATGGGTCATTCAACCGCACGACTCGTTAAAATTAGATTAGCGATTCGCCTGAGGGTTAAAGTCCGGGGAAAAATTTTAGTGTTGCACTTAGACTTATGCTAATGAGGCGGATCAGGACTGTTTGACCATCGACCCATTGACCATGAAAATCTTTTTTACCGCCAGCCATTCGCCTCTTGCCCAGAAAGCTTTCGTTGATTTGACGCGGCGCTATGGACAGACAGAGGCTTCGAAAGCCGATTTTTTCGTGGCGCTTGGCGGCGATGGGCAGGTTCTTAGCACCCTTTATGAATCGTTGAAGCACAGGAGGCCCGTTTTTGCGATACGCAGGACGGAGTCTATCGGGTTTTTGTGCAATCCGTTTCAGGAAAACGACGATTTGGAGGAACGCATCTATCGCGCGCAAGGGATTACGCTTAATCCGTTGCGCATCGATGCCGAGACGACGGACGGGACCACTTATTCGGCGCTCGCCATCAACGAGGTTTCGTTTTTGCGCGAGACGCCTCAGGCCGTGAGGCTTCGGGTTTCCATCGACGGCATAGAGCGGTTGGCGCGGTTTAGCGGGGATGGAATCCTTGTCTCAACGCCCGCAGGGAGCACGGCCTACAATCATTCGTGCGGCGGGCCGATTATGCCTCTTAATGCGAACACGCTTGTCATGACCGGCATCTGCGGGTTCAGGCCGCGTCGCTGGTCTCATGCCATTTTGCCTCAGGCGTCGGTTGTCGAGATCGAGGTTTTGGAGACTGAAAAACGCCCTACACGCATTGAGGCTGCGGTCTCAGTCATTCATAATGCCGCGAAAGCGAAGATTTGGCTCGATGGCACGCGGAGCCTTACGCTGCTGTTCGATCCGGATCAGCATCTTGGGGAACGGATTATTCGCGAGCAGTTTATGCTTTAGGGAGAGACCACCTCACCCTCCCATCGCTTTGCGATGGGGCACTCCCTCTCCCCCACTTCGTGGCGGAGAGGGTTTTTTGTTACTGCTCCAAGGGGATGATTGCGGGGCCGGTTAGCATGGCGAAGTTTGGAACTTCTCCTGCCGCAAGCTTGTCGCGGACCATCGCGTCGAGGCGCAGGATGCGGGAATAGAGAGCGTGGCTGCGGGTCAGCAAATCGCGAAGGCCTACAGGCATATCGGCATCTTCTTCGCCCTTCTCGCTTGAGCACTCTTCGCTTTCGGTCAGGGCGTATTGCGGGGCGGTGAATTGTTCGGGAGAGATTTCTCCGGAAAGCAGGGCTTTCATGGCAAGCAGCCAGGTCATGACCTGAATCAGGCGCGCCGAGATGCGCGTGTGCTGGTAGCCGACAACCAGGCACCGGGAAAGCTCGAACTCGCGGCGGTCCGCTTGTTCGTGGTAGGCAATATAATTACGAACCTCT
>CAZLIG010000196.1:0-3946 GCA_964559415.1 uncultured Rhodospirillaceae bacterium | reverse complement strand
AGAGCATCTTTTGTCCGTCTCACCATCCAACACCCCTCTCGTCATCCCGGCGAAAGCCTAACCGCAAGCCTTCCCCATCGTCACATCCGGCGCCCTCAAATAAAGCGGCCTCGGAAGAAACTCAGGCTTCTGAAGGTCCGCCGAAACCGCCAAAGCTGCGCACGCCCCAAGCGCATCCGCATCCGGCGCGGCAACGTCTCCAAACACTTCAGTCCCCGGATACCTCTCGACAAACTTGCCGATCTCCTCCTCGGTCATCATGCAAGCCTCATGCGCCGCGCCTGCCGCCGGATAAAACCTGCAAAACAGCTCCGCCCTCTTGGACTCGATGACAACCAAAAGGTTCCCCTCAGCCTTCCCCCAAAGCCATTTGTAAATCGAAAACCTGTCGATCCCCACAACCGGCTTCCGCGCCGCCATCCCGATGCCCCGCGCAGCCGCAATCCCCACGCGCACACCCGTGAAGCTTCCGGGCCCGCGCGTCACCGCAATCCGGTCCAGATCGGGAAAATCGCACAAGGCCTTCGCCATTGCTTCGGTCACCATCGGCATCAGGCGCGCATCCTGCCCGCGCTGCATCGGCTCGACCAGACGCGAGAGCGCCTTGCCGTCCTCATAAACGCCAACGCCGCAAGAAGAACCGCTGCTGTCAAGAACAAGAGTGAGCATATTTAAAGTCTATCGGGAAAAACCTGCCTAACCTCTTTAACCTCGGGAACGTAATGCCGCAACAAGCTTTCGACGCCCGCCTTAAGCGTTAACGTCGCGCTCGGACACCCCGCGCAAGCCCCCTTGAGGGTCAAATACACGATGCCGTCCTCGAACCGCTGAAACACGATATCGCCCCCGTCCTGAGCCACCGCAGGCCGAATTTTGTGATCCAAAAGATCGCGAATTTGCGTCACGACCGGGTCCTCATCGGCGTCCACCGGCTCAATGCTGTTCTCCTCCTCCAGCACAGGCAGCCCCGAAGTAAAATGCTCCATGATTGCCGTCAGAATTCCCGGCTTCATGTCCGGCCAGGTCTTCGCGTCGACCTTGGTCACGGTAATAAAATCGCCCCCGAGAAAGACGCCCTTTACGCCCTCGACGCCAAACAGCCTCTGCGCCAACGGTGAGCGAAGCGCCTCCTTCTCCGAAGTCATGTCCATCGTCCCCTTCCCCAGAACCTCGCGTCCCGGAAGGAATTTCATCGTAGCCGGGTTAGGCGTTTCCTCGGTCTGAATGAACATGCGTCTTCTCTCCTAAAATTGCTGAGGCGAGGTGATAGTCTACCACCTCGCCCCGCAGATGTCACAAAACCTGATCGTCATCCCCGCGAAGGCGGGGACCCCATTTGGCTCTGAAATTACTTACCCTTATAGATCTCGATAATTTGATCAAGCAGCTTAAGCGCATCCTCGCGCGACCGCTGGAAGCAGTTGCGCCCGATAATCGACCCGTTGCCGCCGCCTTCGTAAATCGCCCGTGCATCGTTGAGAACGCTATCCTCGCCCTTCGCCGCCCCGCCCGAGAAAACGACAATGCGCTTGCCGTTAAAGCAGGACTGCATCACGTGCCGCACGCGATCCGCCTGCGTCGCCATCGGAATCTGCTTCTCTTCGTAAACCTTCTTGGCTTCCTTCTGCTCAAGGAAATCGCTGGGCAGCTTAACCTTGATGATATTGGCCCCAAGCAGGCAAGCCATGTGAGCGCTGTATGAAATCACGTCAAAAGCCGTCTCGCCTTCCTTGGTGACATTGCCGCCGCGCGCATACGACCACAAAACGACCGCCAAGCCCTTGGCCTTCGCCTCAGCCGACAGGTCGCGGAATTCCTCAAACTGCCCGTACATACTGTCGGACCCCGGATAAATCGTGAACCCGATAGCCGAGCAGCCAAGGCGCAAAGCATCGTCAACGCTAGCCGTCACCGCCTGATCCGCGTTTTCCTTCTGGCGCGAAAGGCTATTGGCGCTGTTCATCTTGAGAATAGTCGGGATGGACCCTGCAAACGTATCCGCTCCCGCAGCCAAAGACCCCAGCGGCGCTGCATAAGCATTAAGCCCCGCATCGATCGCCAGTTGGTAGTGATAGTGCGGATCATAAGCCGGAGGATTAACCGCAAAGCTGCGCGCCGGCCCATGCTCAAAGCCCTGATCGACCGGCAAAATCACAACATGGCCCGTGCCACCCAAACGCCCCGCCATAAGAATGCGGGCCAAATTAGCCTTGGTTCCGGGCGTCTCGCCCTCATACCAGCTCAGAATTTCACGAACGCGACGGGATAATTTCATGATCTTGGCTTTCTCTCTGTTCAACAAAAGAATATCGATCCCGCTCGGGGAGCCGGACGGCATTGCGTGCATCCAACCCCTAAAGCAGGCCTTTGATAGCGAATACAACCGTTTTTGTCCACCTCGGCCCATCCGGCAATTTATGGCAATGAAAAGGCTGCCTTTGGTAAAAAAACCTGTTAAGTTGCCATTTTTCAAGCCTTGCCCCATGGAAACCAATGCTGTTCCCTTCGGCCCTTCAGCGTTTTAATACAGCCAACCTGCGCCTGCGCGTCATGTCGGCAGCCTTCATGGCGCCCATCGTGCTCGTCGCAGTTTACCTTGGCGGAATCGCCTTCGGGGCCATCACAACCTGCGCCATGTGCATTGGCCTCTACGAGTGGATACGCCTCGTCGCCCCCGAAGTGCGCGACCGCACCACAGCCGTCGCCTGCTTCATGCTCCTGTTGTTCATGAGCGCAGGCGTCCTCGTCTCGACAACCTACGGCGTAATCCTCGCCGCCATCTTCTACGTCGCCCTGCTTATCTACGCCTCGCGCGACCATAAAGAAAAAGCCGCCCGGATCGCCTTCGGCATCCTCTACATGGGAGGCAGCGGCTTGGCCCTGCTGGGTCTGAGATCAACCCCCGACAGCGGCAGAAGCCTCATTTTCTTCCTCCTCGCAGTAGTCTGGGGAACCGACATCGGAGCCTACATCTCAGGCAAGCTGATCGGCGGCAAAAAGCTCGCCCCGACAATCAGTCCCGGAAAAACATGGGCCGGATTGTTGGGAGGCCTTGTATCCGCAATGATCCTCGGCTACGGAGCCGCCATCCTCTTCGGCGCGCGCGAACCCCTTACGGCATTATTCCTCTCTCCCGTTCTCGCAGTCGTTGCCCAAGTCGGCGACCTGTTCGAGTCCTTCGTCAAGCGGCAAGCTGGCGTCAAGGAAAGCGGAGATTTAATCCCCGGACACGGCGGCGTGCTGGACCGCATCGATGGATTGGTCTCGGCAGCAATATTCGCCTTCCTGTTTCAAGCTATTCTCGGAGAACAAATTACGTGGTGGTGAGGAAAGACAAGAAAATGATACCCGTTCCCGCTCAAAAGCCCGCTCATGCAACGCGGAAAATCGCCATTCTCGGCTCGACAGGCTCTATCGGAAGGCAAACGATCGACCTCATCTCGCGCGAGCCCGAAAAGTACGAAGTGCTAGCCCTCACCGCAAACAAAAGCGTCGATGTCCTGGCCCAGCAAGCGAAAGCCCTCAACGCCGAACTCGCCGTTATCGCCGATGAGACGAAATACCAAGCCCTGAAAGACGCCTTAGCCGGAACAACAACCAAAGTCGCCGCCGGAGCCAAAGCCGTCGAAGACGTAGGCGCAATGGAAAGCGACTGGCTCATGTCTGGCATCGTCGGAGCCGCCGGGCTTCCCGGAACTCTCGCCGCCGCGCGTCGAGGCGGCACCATCGCCTTCGCCAATAAAGAAACCCTCGTCTGCGCCGGACCGCTCATGATGGAGCTTGTCAAAAAAGCCGGAGCCACGCTCCTCCCGGTGGATAGCGAACACAACGCCATTTATCAGGTATTCGACTGGGACCACCGCGACGGCATCGCGCGCCTCATCCTGACAGCCTCCGGCGGCCCGTTCCGCAAGCTATCCCGCGAAGAAATGGCAAAAATGACGGC
>CAZLIG010000195.1:421-3970 GCA_964559415.1 uncultured Rhodospirillaceae bacterium | reverse complement strand
GCCGGAGATGTGGAAGTCGGCCATTAAGCGCAGGACTTCGGCCAGCGGGGCGTTGGTCGTCAACCCCATCACCACAACGCCCGACGCCCCGCTGGCCGAAGTCCTGCGCTTAATGGCCGACTTCCACATCTCCGGCATCCCTGTGGTCGAGCAGCCCTCGGGCAAGCTCGTCGGCATCATCACCAACCGCGACGTGCGCTTCGCCACCAATATGCAACAGCCCGTCTCCGAGCTGATGACGCGCGACGTCATCACTGTCCGCGAAGGCGTGAGCAACACCGAAGCCAAAGCCCTGCTCCACAAGCACCGCATCGAAAAGCTTTTGGTTGTCGATGAAGCCTACCGCTGCATCGGCCTCATCACCGTTAAGGATATCGAGAAAGCCCAAGCCTACCCGATCTCCAGCAAAGACGCCCACGGCAGACTCCGCGCCGCCGCCGCCATCGGCACAGGAGCCAACGGCTTGGCCCGCGCCGAAGCCCTCATCGACGCCGGAGTAGACCTCATCGTTATCGACACCGCGCACGGCCACTCCGCAGGCGTCATCAAGCAGGTCGAAACCGTCCGCAAAATGGCGAAGCAAACGCAAATCATGGCGGGCAATATCGCCACGGGCGAAGCCGCCAAAGCGCTCATCGATGCAGGCGCAGATGCCGTTAAAGTCGGCATTGGCCCCGGCTCCATCTGCACCACGCGCATCGTCGCAGGTGTCGGCGTCCCGCAGCTCACCGCCATCATGGATGTAGCCGAGACCTGCCGCAAGCACGGCATCCCGCTCGTCGCTGACGGAGGCATCCGCTACTCGGGCGAAATCGCGAAAGCCATAGCTGCCGGAGCCGACGCCGTCATGATGGGCTCGCTCTTCGCCGGAACCGACGAAGCGCCGGGCGAAGTCATCATGTACCAAGGCCGCTCCTACAAGTCTTACCGAGGCATGGGTAGCGTCGGTGCCATGGTCGGCGGCTCTGCAGACCGCTACTTCCAAAAAGCCGACGGCGACCCCAGCAAACTGGTCCCCGAAGGCATCGAAGGCCGCGTCCCCTACAAAGGCCCCGTCCAAGCAATCATCCATCAGTTGATAGGCGGCGTCCGCGCCGCAATGGGCTACACCGGCTCGGCCACAATCCCCGACCTCCAAACCCGAGGCCAATTCGTCCGCATCACCGGCGCCGGCCTAAAAGAAAGCCACGCCCACGACGTAACCATCACCGCCGAAGCCCCGAACTACTGGGTGGAGGAATAAGCCCCGAAAATAAAGGAAACCCCGGCGAGAGCAACTAAGCATCTGATGTTCATAAGGAATTGTCAAAACAATATCCGATTGCAAAAAGCCGGTTTCGGGGATAAAAAACATAGGTTTCGTTGAGAAGCAGCAATAATCGAATAAAGTACAGAGTTGAAACTATTTCGGGAGGTAGAAAATGAAACTTAAACTGTTTTGTATTGCCGCGTTGGCGTCAACTCTCAGCTTTGCAGGCTTGGCCCAAGCAGCCACATACACCATAGATTTTGACGGCGCGGTGGAGAGAGCAAGCGCAACCGGTACCTTTGCCGTCGATTCCTTCGAAGGGATCGACGCCGCATCAATGGATGTTTATATCCGCGGCAAAACGGTCGCATATAATCGTAATGGCTACGGATGGTATTATGATCCCAATATTGATCTGTCCATCGCCGGCACCCAGGTTTTGAACGACTTTCACCTCGGCGGGGATTTCGCCGTGCTGCATTTTGATCTCGGCGCTGATGCTCTTAATTACATGATTGCAAACCAGTCGCTGAGCTTTGATATTTCTGCCCAGTCCGGCTATTGGTGGAGTGACCTGAGTCCGTGGGGCGGTTATACCAACGCGCCATTTTATCTGGACAGCGCCAGTCTAAGCGTAACGCCCTCCAACGTACCTCTTCCGGGCGCTGCCTGGCTATTCGGCTCTGGCTTCCTGGGCCTAATCGGTATCTCCAAACGCAAAAAAGCTGTAGCTTAACAAGCAGCAGTTGGCGAACATCGCGTATGATGTAACCATCACCTCCGAAGCCCCCAACTACTGGGGGAAGGAGTAAATAAAAAAGGCTCGTTTCTCTTAAGGAAACGAGCCTTTTTTCAAATAGGGGAGGGATTCGAACCCTCGGAACGTTTCCGTTCATCCTCTTATCAGGAGGTCACGATAAACCACTCCGTACCCTGCCATAGAATATGGCGGCCTCTGGTATTTAGGTGCCCCCAAAACTGTATTCAAGTGTCCGGAACAAATTCTTTTCTGAACCGGAAAGTACGAAAACCTAAATTCAAAAGGCAATACGGGAGCGCCGCCCTCGAAAAAAGGTGTTACTGCGCCGTACACTCCTTCTGTTCCTTGCCGACTCCCGCTTTTGGCCTGAAAGGTCCGCAGTCAGAATCGTGGTGCTGGGTACTCTTTTTTAAAAGCAAGTGAAACCAAGTGTCGAAACGTGTTTTTGCCTCTTTGCCAAAACGACCTTCGACCGATTGCGAGTAGTGCTTAAGCATGTACTTCGCATAATCATCCATATTCGGATACTTGCCCTCGTCTGCCATAAGATAAACCATCATAAGCTCTGGAACGACTTTGATATGTCTGCCCGCAAGAACTTGGCGCGTAAGATATTCCGTATCCTCGCCTACCCGCAGCGATGTCTCAAACGGCCCGTTCTTCAAAATAGCGTTGCGATGCGCAAATAACGTACTGCCTGCCCCAAGATATATCCCACCGCAAGCAATCTCTCTTTCCAGAAGAGGATTAGGAAAAACCCTGAAATTCTTAAAATCCCCCTTTTCGTCCCTCTCTGTGCCGGCCAAGAAATTCATAACACTGTTTATCGAATACTTGCCGTTCTGCCTGATCTTTCCGACGAAATAGGACAGGACAAGCACATCTTCCTTCTCAAAAAACGGCGGGCTGTCCAGAACATCCAGTTGAGCTTCTAGTTTTTTTTCTTTCCAAATGTCGTCGCAATCGAGAAACGCCAGATATTCGCCTCTGGCAGCATTGGCGCCTGTGTTACGCGCCGCGCTTACACCTTTGTTGTGGTCGTGCCTAACCAAGCGAACACGTGAATCGCGTTTCCGGATATCGGAGACCACCTCTCCAATATTGTCCTTTGATGCGTCATCAACAACGACGATCTCGTAATCCAGTTTTCGGCTTTTCCAGACGGTTTGTTTTTGAACACTCTCGATAGCCGTCTGGATGCATTGAGCGCCGTTGTAAACAGGAATGATGATCGAAATATCCACGGACATAAAAACCTGTCAGGCGAGATTCAATTCCGCAACAATCGTAGACGAAAAGAATTAATTACTCGTTGCAGATGCGATTTGAAAGAGAAAACAGCGGAAAATGCGTTTCCCCATAAGCCACAGCTCATAAATCGCCCTTTTTCACAAGCTATAACTTGTAATTCCGCTCAAATTCACAAGCTATAGCTTGTGAATCCCGCATTTCTCACAAGCTAAAGCTGATACCCCCAACCATCGACACATACTCACCAAGGCGCACCTCCTAATTGTTAAGCAAAACCTTAATCGAAACG
>CAZLIG010000195.1:0-411 GCA_964559415.1 uncultured Rhodospirillaceae bacterium | reverse complement strand
AGGAATGACGATTGAAATATCAACGGACATGGAAAACCTTCGCGCTGAAATTAGTTGCCCTGCAATCCTAAACGGAAAGGATTAATTCCCTGCAAACAAGGAATTTTCATAAGCCACAAATCATAAACCCCCTTATTTACAAGCTCAACCCGGTTAATCCACGTCTCAAAAATCCAAATCAGAATAATGACTTGGCGGCGGGAAACCCGAAACCCGATCCCCCAAAAGCCCCCGAAACGACGGCCTCGACTTCAACCGCGCATACCATTCCTTAGCAAACGGATACGAATTCCAAGGCACATCGCCTAAATAATCGACCACCGACAGATGTGCCCCCGCCGCCAAATCCGCCAACGTCAACGAATCTCCCGCCAACCAGTTCCGCCGCTCCGTCAACCACCCGATATATTC
>CAZLIG010000194.1:1421-4018 GCA_964559415.1 uncultured Rhodospirillaceae bacterium | reverse complement strand
CTGGCCCGAAGGCTTCTGCCGCCGCGACATCGGCTGGCGCGCCGTTAAGCGGGCCAAGGAACGATCCTGACTGCGGATCAAGCGGCATAATCTGAAATAGCGCAAAGCAGCAGAAGCTTTTTGCTTCTGGTTGTGTCTTGTAAGTATTTGAAAATTTGAGTATTAACGCATTATTGAGCTGGTTCTGGTAGTAATTAAGTGAAATGTTTTCGCCGTTTCCGTGATAAGATAAACGCTATTTTGAGGTGTCATTTTAAGGACGAGTATTATGGGAATCATGGATATTCTGAAAAAAAACAGCACCCCGGCTCAATCATCTGAAGAAGACCACGCCTCCCGTTTCAAAAGCTTGGGCTGGAACAGCGCCGAATTCCTTGAAGGCCTTGAGGCCTTCGGAAAAGTTGCTCTCCCTGCCGACCTCACCGCCGGATACCTAAGAAAATTCAAAGACTCTCCCGCCGATCTAAAGCCCATACTTGAAAGCGCGGCTGGCTATCTCGGCGGAAGAGTTCCTCAAGATAGCGATAACCCGGAGAGTGTCGGAATCGTTCTTAGCGCATTCCTTGAAGTATGCGCAGAAAACCCTGACTACCAAAAGTACAAAGAACAGGCCATCTCCACAGTCGTTCGAAAAGTAACCAGCAATGAACTCAGTCACCTCGAGAATATTGACGGAGCGCCGACATTTGAAAAGCTGAAGGCGACCGTGTCGAAAGCGTATCCCGACGTAAGTTCATCTCAACTTAAAGAGATCATTTATGAAACAGCGACGGGGTATTACGTTTCGCCGTATTCGGGAACACGTGAATTCTATTATAATCTTCTCAAAGGCGATCCTGAATACAAAGGGAAGTTGATCGAAGCGCATATCGCAAAGAACCAAGTCGCGGACCCAGAGTACGCGGAATTTCTGTTAAACGCGCTCGGCACGAGTGAAGAATCGAAGGCCCTGCGAGCGCAGGTCCTAACAAAAGCCACGCAGGGACTAGCGGAGGCAGTGGATCGCGCTAGAAATGCCTACCTGAGAGAAGCAGAAAAGAAGCTGGATTTCGGCGGCGAGAGCGGCTTCCGCGAAAAGCCCGTTAAGGACACGACCGGGGCGGTGTTCGAGTCTTTCTGGCAGGCACTTCTAAAAAATTCCGCCAACGAAGCGGAAAAGCAAATCGTCTGCCAGGGCATCTGCGTATACATAGAAAAAATAAAGGAGCCGCAAAAATTCAATTCTCCTTATCGAGTAAAACTAGAGAGTCTGGAAAGGGATAATTTCAACTCACTGATCGCCACGGCAAAGGGCTGGTTATTTGACGCGGCAGCTCCAGTCGAGCGCAAGAAAACTGGATTGGCTATGTTAGATTTAGCGCTTCCTTACCTCAGTGACAAGAAAGCCGCCGCCAATGCGATAATGACTATCTGCGAAAAAGAACCAAATATGTCAGAGGAAGCCCTCGCCGTTGTTCAGAAGCATGGCCTTATCACCGACGATTTTTTAAAGGCGCATGCCAACAATCCTGCTCTTGCGGAACAGGCTCGTGATCTGAAAGCTAAAGAAAGACGCGCTGCCGCAAGCAAGGCGATTAAAGAGGACGCCGGTCTCGATTTTAAAGACGGCTTCGACGACCCTAAAGCAATATCCAATGCTGCAGTAAGGGGGGCGACCCGATGTCTTAATTACATTGACAGAAGCTCCCTTGATGGCGACGGCTCGCTTGGCGCGTGGTACGTGGCTGGGGCCGTGAACGCTGTTATCGAGAACGCGCTTAAAGCGCATCCCGAAGGCGACCGATTCGACACTTCGGTGATGAAGCTGATGGTCAAATGCCCTGCCGAAACCGGCGAGAAAGCAAATTTCCCCTCTCACAACTCCTTCTGCGATGTCTACGAGCGCGAAACGACCCACTTCGATCCAAAAACCGAAACATTCGTCTCGGACGAGGAAGACAAAGAAGGAAATTACATAAGCCGCGATACCGGCGAACCGGTCTCGTCTGAGTACCGCACAGCGCACGAAGTAAGATTTGGAGACAAGCCGATTGCAACAGTCTTCAAGATCGACGACCCCGCTAACTACGGTCCTGATGATTACGTAGGAGAGATGGCCACGATCAAAAGTGACAAGACAAACCTCTCGCAGATTGGGCCTGCCGTCGATGAAATTTACGCAAAGATACCGGAAGCGATCAGCCTGACTGAGGCGGTCAACAAACAATCCCCGGGCTTCCTCAGCATGCCTGAAGGAGCAAGAGACCCCGCATGGATGGAGCGCCTTAAGGACAGGATATCCGAGGCCCAAACGATTTTGAAGGCGGAAGACGACGCAGTTCAAGGTAACGACGTGAAGAATTTCATCGAAATAAATCCAGCGGACGAACATATAACACGGCACTTCGAAACAAGCCTGACAGCAGGGTCTAAATTTCACGATGATGCAAAAATTATGGTTGTTAGACAGGTGAATTCGGCCTTAAAGCAAGTCTTTGAAACTGCAAAGGCCCAAGGAAAAGACCCTCAATACACAAAAATTACCCTTCGTTTCGACCGGCCAATAGGGAGCGATGCCCTTGTTTCTTTGGCCGATCAGCCGCTGGTGGCCCAGCAAC
>CAZLIG010000194.1:0-1411 GCA_964559415.1 uncultured Rhodospirillaceae bacterium | reverse complement strand
CCCGGAAAGTCGAACCAGGCCGAGTTCACAGCGGTTAAAACGGACCCGTCAAAAATCCCTTTGACAAGCGTGGTGACCGTCATCGCGGGCCGCTACGGCCCTACGGAAGACTGGGGCCTCTACACGATGTTCCCGGGGGCATCGGCTCCGTCTTTCCCGAACGACAAGCAATCTGCGTATGCGCGCGCCGAAAGCACGAAGTTCTGGAACGAACATGGATTCCTCGCAACGCCCGAGGAAATCGCGGATCACCTGAAAAAAGCGAAAAATGAGTGCATGGCCGCAAAAGCGCCGGAGCCTGACCTCACCGGAAAATATCAGGTTTTGAAAGAAACAACGAAAACCGCCGCTGGTTCCTCCTGCAAGTCGCAACAGCAGAAAAAGCCAAAAGGACCTGATATTTGATCCTGAAGCTGGCGGGCGCTTGATCATCCATATTGAGAATGCGTTAAGAAAGCCATTCAAATGCTTGGACTGGCCGAAAGATATTTGTTATCCATAACGCCTCTTCTAGGGGCCTGTAGTTCAGCGGTTAGAACGCACCGCTCATAACGGTGTTGTCGCAGGTTCGAATCCTGCCGGGCCCACCATTTCCCAAGGTCTCTGGAATGCTCGAAAAACATAGTGTTTTCGGGCGTTTTTTCGTGCTATACGGGATCGTGGAGTTTCCCGGCATCCCGCCTAAATGAGGGTACGATTGCGGGTACGCGGAAATTTCGGGAAGGGACGTACCCACATGCCTCTATCCAATACGAAGTGTCAAAACGCGAAATTCAGCCCGAGCGGCGCTAATAAGCTGCCCGACGGCGGCGGTCTTTATCTGCATTTAAAGCCTTCAGGAGCGAAAATTTCGCGGCAACGGTACCGCTTTAACGGTAAGGAAAACACTCTTACGCACGGCCCGTACCCAACGGTTTCTCTGCAAGAGGCGCGGGACAAGCGCGAAGAGGCCCGAAAAACACTCCTGGCGGGCAATGACCCTTCGCAGGTCAAAAAAGACCAAAAGCTTACCGCCGCAACGAACGCGGCCACGACTTTCGAGCTGGTCGCCCGCGAGTGGTACGAATTGAACAAGAATAATTGGTCGGCGCACTACGCCATGACCATCCTCCATCGGCTTGAGCAGGGCGCATTTCCTTATTTTGGCAGCCGCCCGGTTTCCGAAGTGACAGCCCCGCATCTTTTGGACGCCATGCGCCGGATCGAAAAGCGCGGCGCTCCGGAAGTGGCTCACCGAACTTTGCAGCTTTGCGGCCAGATATTCCGCTATGCGATTGTCACCGGACGAATGACTCGGAGCCCGGCTGGCGATCTACGCGGCGCTCTCAGTCCGACAAAGCATGGGCATTATTCTTCCTGACCTGCCCCCCATTTTTCGGTCCACGGAGAGGTTGAATCTGTTCTAACTTTG
>CAZLIG010000193.1:0-4026 GCA_964559415.1 uncultured Rhodospirillaceae bacterium | reverse complement strand
GGAGTATTTTCGTGACGAGTAGTCTCTGTCGCAGATTTTTCGGCGGCCTGCTTCTGGAGGAAATCCTGATCCGTGTCCAGGTCGCAATGCTGATATTTTTTATGGAGGAAATCTGGTCTCGAAACTTGGGGCACCTGTTCGCCAGTCCGCTACGCCTCCGGGACTACATCGGCGGGCTGATGTTGTTTTCAATGCTCCGCGCGTTCATCTCCGTCTTCCCTGCCTACGCCATAGCCTATTACCTCTTCGATTTTTCAATTCTAAAGCTTGGCTGGATGCTCCCGCTTTACATCGCGCTGCTCTGCTTGAACGGCTGGTGGTTCGGCACGCTGATAGTCTCGCTGCTGTTTCGCTTCGGCCTCGCTGCAGAATGGCTTGGCTGGATGAGCACATGGCTCCTCATGCCGTTCATGGCCCCGTATTACCCCGTCTCGATCCTCCCAAAAGCGTTTCAAGCGGTGTCATGGGTGCTCCCCGGCACTTACGTTTTCGAAGCGATGAAAGAACAAATTGCCACCGGCATTCTCCGTTTCGATTATCTCGGCGTGGCATTTTTACTCAACTTGGCATATTTTAGTTTAGCTATCCTCATCTTCGTCAAAGCCTTCCGAAGCGCAAAACGAAACGGAGGTCTCCTGCAAATGGGAGAATAACCTCTTCGCTACCCACCCCCTACGGAGGAAGAAATGAAAACCAACCTCTTCACCCCTCTGAAGCTGCGCGGCATCACCTTCAAGAACCGAATCTTCCTGTCGCCGATGGACCAATACAGCGCTGAGAACGGCCTCCCCAATATGTGGCACGAGATGCACTACGGCGCGCGCGCCGCAGGCGGAGCCGCCTGCCTGATTCAAGAAGCAACCGCAGTCCTCCCCGAAGGCCGCATCACGCCCGGAGACTTGGGCATCTGGGCCGACGTTCAGGCCGAAGCTTTCCGCCCGATGGTCCAGTTCATCAAAAAGCAAAACTGCATCCCCGGCATTCAACTCGGCCACGCCGGACGAAAAGGCTCGACCGCCATCCCTTGGAAAGGCACCGGCTATCTCGGAAGTTCTCAAGGCGGTTGGACGAACGTCGCCCCATCGGCAGAACCCTTCGAATCCGGCGCTCCGGTCCCCCAAGAACTCACCGAACTCGAAGTCAAAGACATCGTCAGCGCGTTCGCCAACGCCGCCAAGCGGTGCGCGGCCGCTGGCTACGAAGTGATCGAACTCCACGCCGCCCACGGCTACTTGATGCACCAATTCCTGTCGCCGCTCTCGAACAAGCGCACCGACAGCTACGGAGGCAGCCTCGAAAACCGTATGCGCTTCGTAGTGGAAGTCGCCCAAGCCGTCCGCAAAGTGTGGCCCGAAAATCTCCCGCTGATTGTGCGCATCTCCGCCACCGATTGGGTCGAGTCGGGCGGTTGGGACGTAGAACAATCCAAAACCCTTTGCGCCAAACTAAAAGAAGTCGGCGTAGACCTGATCGACGTCTCAACAGGCGGCCTCATCACCGGCGTAAAAATCCCCACCGGCCCCAGCTATCAAGTGCAGTTTGCCGAAGCGATCAAAAAAGCTGTTGATATCCCCGTAGGAGCCGTCGGCCAAATCACCAAACCCGACCAAGCCGAGAAAATCCTCGCCGATCGTTCTGCCGACGTTGTCTTCATAGGCCGCGAACTCCTCCGCGATCCTTCCTGGCCCCTCCGCGCCGCGCATGACTTAGGCGAAGACATCCCCTGGCCCCCGCAATACGCCCGCGCCAAATACAAATAAAATTGAGGGACCCATCGCTTTGCGATGGGAAGGGGAGGTGGCACCTCCCGTAAGAGCCAAAGATGCCGCGCTATTGCAGCGTCAAAATAATCCCAAGAATCGTCACCTCAACCACCTGCTGCAAGCCCCCGAGCAACGCGCCGGTATACCCCCGCAGATGGTTCGCACCAATCAGTGCGACGATCAGCCCCGCCAGCGTCCCGGCTGTCAAAACCATCGCTGTATCCTCGCCGAGCGCAAAGAACGAAACCGCGATCCCGATAGCCAGCGCCAACACGACGCGCAGGGCAGGGGGCTGCTGAAAGTGATCCGCAACCGGATCTCCCTCAATCGGTCTCAACCAAGCCGCCGCCAGAACCATCATCACCCGCGACCAACAGGCAGCCACCACGAGAGTCTGAAAAACAACCTCGTTATCGGCCAGCCCGGCAATCGCGGCGATTTTGAGAAGGATGAGGAGAATGATTCCAGTGGTGCCGTACCGAATCGTGCGCTCTTGCTTGAGCCACCCCACTGCCGAAGAGTCCTTCTTGAAGCTCTTCGAATATTCATCGATCAGATTTGCAAACTCTTCCTCATGCAAGGCGCGCGTGAGGAACAACATGCTCACGACGGCGGCTGTGGAGGTAATAATCCCCGGCATCCGCATCATCGTGGTGAGCCAGTCCACGCCTGCTCCGGCCAAACCGATGGCCGCGCCGATAAGCGGAAACCAAACCATGGACCGCCTAATCAGCCCTGACTTAAGCTCGTTTTTAAAGGGCAGGCTAAAGCGCGTGAGGTAATTGATTGCGACCGAAAGTTCGGCGCCCATGTTTTCCGGAGAAGGGGGCTTAACGGTTAGCGCTGGTCTATCGGACATTTTCGTAAAACAAAACGGTAAAGATAACCAAGTAAGTCGGAAGAGCTAAGGCAATATACATGAGTTGATTAAAAAGGGGGGCCTATTTCTCTCCCCTCAAGCGGGTTTTTTAAAAGCGTCTAAAACGTGCAACAGGACATAATATTTCAAAAGTAGAAAATAAAAAGCGATTTGCATCCCAAGGTTACATACGATAGTGTGTCCAGAAAATACCCCCACTCGATAAAACGTAAATTGATAAGTCTGCGGGACTTTAAATGGCTGCTTTTGACAAAATAAGCGTCCTGATCGTGGACGATGAACCCCTCATTCAAAACCTCGTCCGCACCGTGCTGTCGAATCTCGGATTCACGAACGTCACGACCGCGAACAACGGCCGCAAAGCGCAGGCGCTACTCAGCGAAACTACTTTCGACATCATCATCACAGATTGGCGAATGAACGACATAGACGGCATCGACGTCGTTAACTTTGTTCGCAGATCGAAAAAGACCCCCTTGTGCCGGACTCCGATCCTCATGTTGACCGGCAATACCGAGGACCAATACGTCCTTGCCGCCATCGATGCAGGCGTCAACGCCTATCTGTTAAAGCCCTTCACGGCGTCGGAACTCGCCAGGCGTCTCCGCAAAATCATCGAAGAGCCGCGCGACTTTGTAATCTCCGAGAAATTTATGGGCCCCGACCGCCGCCACGCCAACCTCGCCCCTCCCGACGGAACGGAACGTCGCAGGAAGAATAAAACAAAGGCTAAGTAAGAAAAATGAGTGCGACTGAAGAAGCGGTAATCCTCCCTCCCGACAAGACCTTGCTGCGAAAAGTAGGCGGCGTAAACCTCGATATTGTGCTCTCGCCCAAGGCCATCGAGAAAGCGCAAGCGATAATCGCGAACGCGTCGGAAGAGTTGTACCTCGATTGCGTGAGCGCGTCCGTCAAGCTCCTCGCGGCCGCAAGTCTCATCGAATCGAGCCAAAATCTAGGCTCCAAGATTCAAAAAATCATCCCTCTGGCCTTTATCATAAAAAACGAGGCCGCCCAGTCAGGCTATGACTTGATCTCGACGTTGGCGGAATCCCTCCAAAAAACGTGCGAAACGCTCGACGTCGAAGCCGCGAAGCCGTCCGACCTCCGTATCATCCTCTGGCACGCCGAGAGCATAGTTAAGCTGCTAACGCTTAAGGTTAAAGCCAACGGCGGAGAAATCGGTGAGGAAATCATGGCGGAAATCGAAAAATTGGGCGCCTTGGCCTACAAAAAAGCAAAACGATCGGCCTAAAAAGCCTTTACTTGACTTGACCCCGTTTTTTGTTTTACCACCACGACCTCATACCGCGTATGCTTGCACGGGATAAGCCCAGGTGGCGAAATTGGTAGACGCACTAGCTTCAGGTGCTAGCGGCCGCA
>CAZLIG010000192.1:0-4026 GCA_964559415.1 uncultured Rhodospirillaceae bacterium | reverse complement strand
ATCGATGGGCAGCAACCCAATCGGCGTGTCCTCCTTGCGCAACTGAGCCGCCGGAATGTACCCGCGGCCCGTTTCGACCGTCAGTTCCATCACAAGCTTGGCGCCCTTGTCGAGAGTGCAGATAACGAGATCGGGATTCATGATCTCGACATCGGCCCCGGTCTCGATCTGGCGAGCGGTGACTTCGCCCGGCCCTTCGGCGTGAAGGCGAACGCGGCGAGGCACGTCGGTGTGCGAACGAAGCGCCAGCCCCTTGAGATTGAGAATAATGTCTGTAACGTCCTCGCGAACGCCGGGGATCGACGAAAACTCATGCAACACGCCCTCGATCTGGATCGAGGTAATGGCAGCTCCCTGCAAAGACGAGAGCAACACGCGGCGAAGCGCATTGCCGAGCGTCATGCCAAACCCGCGTTCCAAAGGCTCAATGACCAATGTCGCGACGTTTGGGTTACTCTCTGATGTTTGTACGTTCTTAGTCGGCTGAATCAGCGACTTCCAATTTTTCTGTAACACGGCCTGACCCTTTCGGTTAATTCAAGCAAAAACGATGTCTTATACGCGGCGGCGCTTGCGAGGACGGCAACCGTTGTGCGGAATAGGCGTTACGTCACGGATCGACGTCACCGAGAAACCGACAGACTGCAGCGCGCGCAAAGCGGACTCGCGCCCTGCCCCCGGCCCTTTGACTTCAACTTCGAGCGTGCGAACGCCGTGCTCGATCGCCTTGCGGCCAGCATCTTCTGCTGCCATCTGCGCGGCGTACGGCGTGGATTTACGCGATCCCTTAAAGCCCATCAGGCCCGAGGACGACCAGGCAATCGTATTGCCTTGCGCGTCGGCGATAGTAATAATTGTATTATTAAAAGATGCATTGACGTGAGCGATGCCGTTGACAATGTTCTTGCGTTCACGGCGGCGGCGAACTGGGGCTGCCTTATCGGACTTGCCTTCAGTCTTATCTGGTGTAGCCATATTTTTCTTTCCCTGTTTACTCCCCGGAATAATTTCCGGAGCTTGCACTTCATCCCGCGAGAAGAAAGTTCCTTGCGTTGCATGGATCCCGGCTTTCGCCGGGATAAAATGTTTCTAAGGCTCGCCAAGGCGAGCCAAGAAATATTTTACTTCTTCGTCGCGATCTTCTTGCCGGCAATCGGCTTGGCCTTGCCCTTGCGGGTGCGCGCATTGGTATGCGTGCGTTGACCGCGAACAGGAAGACCCTTGCGATGGCGCAGGCCGCGGTAGCAGCCCAAGTCCATCAAACGCTTGATGTTCATCGAGACTTCTCGACGAAGATCGCCTTCAACCTTGTAGTTCTTGTCGATATCTTCGCGAACCTTGAGGATCTCACCTTCAGTGAGTTGATTCACGCGCTTGGTCGGATCGATCCCGACGCGCGCGCAGATCTCAAGAGCATTCGTGGGACCGACTCCGTAGATATAGCGCAATGCGATATGCAAAGGCTTTGTCGCCGGAATGTTGACGCCTGCAATACGAGCCACTTCGTTCTCCAAAAAACAACAAAAACGCCGCGTTGGCGAGAGACACCTTTCACGCGCCAAAACGGTGTTAATTGCAATAAGTTCCTGCCCCTAACCCGAGGCTGAGGTGGCGCAGTATAGAAGTTAACGAAAGAGAGTCAAGCAGTTGAAGCATTTTTTTAACGAATCGAGGGTCACAAACGGCTCCGAATCACCAAAATTCGGAAATGTTCATTCAAAAACAAGCCCTTCAACCCCACTCCTCAGGCCCCAAGCAGTCCCGCAGCACCTTAGCACCAGCCCCTTTAAGCACCAAACCCCAACTGTGGCCTTTCCCACCTCAAAACCTGGGAAGGCAAAGCCCCATGCGGTCTAACCGGCGCCCTTTTCACGGTATGCTTAGGTTCTTCGCACCGCTGCGCCTTGGCAGCTCGAACTCCCTCGAATTTTTTAAGGACTTCTCCTGTCACAAAAGACACATTGCCGTCTCTGCTGTTACTCAAAGAAGTTATCGTTTCTTCCATTGCCTCGGTCACCAAATCCATCCGCATCGCGCCGATATGTCCAAAAGCACGCCAACTGCTTAGGCGACAGTGAATGTCGTCATCGGACAAAGCTCTGTCGAAAAGCTCCTCGACAAAAGAAGCATCCGCGAACTCCGGCCTTGCGCTGATGACGAGAATAAGCCCCGTCTGAGCCTCCGCTCGTACAGAACCATCTTTATCGGTCGATAATTTTCTCATAGTGTCAAGCAGTGTCTGACTTACCCTCTCCGGATGAAAAAACAGCGCTTCACCGATCAACATGACGGCGCACAAGCGTTTGCCGGCATCCTCATCGAACAAAGCAATTTCCGACAAATCCCCAACAATTTTTTTGCCCCTCGCCTCCGGCATCTTGTTGAGGAGATTTCGTGCAGATCTCATGTAATTGGAACTTAGATACGGATTATCTGAAACAGCTTCTTGAACGGCCCCCACAAGATCGCCAATATCCGCCAAGCACGTGCCTTCTTCGAAGATCATCGAAAGAGCAACTCCGGCGCCTTCCTCGAAACCCTTCTCTCCCCCCGCCTCGAAAAGGCTCGAGATAAGTCCCGGAACAGCAAGATCGGGCTTAACCCGCATTGCAGTACCAAAAGCCTTTCTTGCAGCGTCCGACTCGAAATCTGCCGCGACCATAAGAGCCAATCGCTCGACAACCTTTTCACCAACGACATCTGGGAAAATAGGCATCAGCTCCGTAACAAATTTTAAGCCTTCGTCACCGGCAAATGGACCTTCCTCAATGTTTAAAAACCGGAGACAGAGTTGCTCATCGGCAAGCTGGGGCTGATTGATCACCGCCAAGCCGACCCCGATGGAGGCCGCAGACTCCACAATAGCTCCAATGTCTACCCTATCACCCCCCAACATCTCCTCGGAAATGCCCTTCCCTAAAACAACAGCCATAAAATGCTCAAGCAATCCCCTGCTGGCAAGCTCGGGCGAGCTTTTGAGTGCGACAGCGAGCGCCTCATAAGCCAAATCTCGAACCGAAGAAGAAGCATCGCTTACGCATATTTTCGAAAGGCTATCGACAAACGCTTCATCAACATCAATGCGCTTGGCCTTCAGTGCCGAGCTGACTCCGTATAAAGCGCTAAAACGCAAATTTTCAGGCTTCTCGGCAACAGCCCGCTCCATAAGAGCGTCGCGGAATTGACCGGAAGCAGGATCCGGGCAATTCGCCAAAACAATGCCGAGAAGATCAAGGGCGCCCAATTGCGCGTTCTCATTTTCACCAGTGTTTGCAATAATCCAAAGATCGTCAACGAAGTCCTTTGTCGCCAACTCAGGCCGCTTTTCCAAGACCGCTTGAGCCGTTTCGCAAAGGGCCTGATACAACTTTTCGTCATCAGCCTTAAAAGCTGTCTCAGCCGCCTCCTTCAAAAGAGAAGAATCCAAAAGATCTAAGTGAACATCGGCGATCTTTTGAATGTTCTTTATGCCCACCCTCGCCTTGTCCGCATCAGCGCCCACCGCAACGCCGCGAGACAAGGTGTAAGCTTCCTCTGCAAGCTCGCGATCGGACTGAATGGCGTGTTGGAGCACCTGCCTCGATTTTTCTTCATGAGTAGAGGAAACAACACATTGGAGTCCGAAAAGATTCCGTATGAACCCGACGTCGGGAATATCGCGCCGCTGATCCGCAATAGCATCAAGCAGATCAAGCGCAGCCCCCTCAACCCTGCCTTCAAGTGCGGCCTTAAATACCTTGTCGATTGAGATATGGTCGGCGAGGCGCGAACAATTCGATGCAATGATCTCTAAATCAGCCAGCCCCCCTCTTACGACATCCATATCATCTGATGCAAAAACACCGAGATCGCCCTCTGAAAAATCGGTGGCCGCAAATATTTCCTTCTCAATATTCTCGATAGCCGAAACCTTCGCGTAATCGGGCCACGCGACAAGGATGCGTTCAAAGCACCCGCGCGCCGCCATACTGACGCCCCCTTTGTTATCGTACAACGAGGGTCGGATCACGAAATCAGCCATATCTT
>CAZLIG010000191.1:0-4040 GCA_964559415.1 uncultured Rhodospirillaceae bacterium | reverse complement strand
GTTCAATCCGGGGCTTGAGATACAGGGCGTCATTCTAACGATGTACGACAAGCGCAACAGCCTTTCGCATGCCGTGGCTAACGATGTGCGCGCGTATTTTGGCGACAAGGTCTACGAGACGGTCATTCCGCGAAACGTGCGTGTCTCGGAGGCCCCGTCTCATGGAAAGCCCGTTTTGCTTTACGATCTTAAATGCAGCGGTTCCCGCGCTTATATGCAGTTGGCCAGCGAGGTGCTGAAGCGCGAGTTCGGACTGAAGGAGCAGGGCGAGGAAGACGTTACTGCCGTCAACGCCTAAAAACTATTTAGACCCGTTCTAAAAAGGAAAGAAGATGAGTACAGCTCAATTAAAACCCTCGCCTCTCGGCCGCGGGCTTTCGGCCTTGCTGGGCGACATCGATGCCGCTTCGAGGAAAGCTTCCGCTGCGGCCCCTGCTGCGGCGAAGGCGGAGCCTAGCGGCTTGCAGCGACTTCCCATTACTTATCTCCAGTCCGGAAAATATCAGCCGCGCCAGCATTTCGATGACGAGGCTTTAGCCGAACTGGCTTCGTCCATTCAGGAGCGCGGCATTCTCGAGCCGCTTCTTGTGCGGCCCTTGCCGGGAGAGAAAAACCGCTACGAGATTGTCGCGGGCGAGCGCCGTTGGCGCGCGTCTCAGATTGCGGGCATTCATGATGTTCCGGTCCTCATTCGCGAACTTTCCGATCGCGAAGCGATGGAATTCGGCATTATCGAAAACGTCCAGCGCGAAGACCTGAATGCGATTGAAGAGGGCGAGGCTTATCAGCGCCTTCTTGAGGAATTCGGGCATACGCAGGAGAAGCTCGCTCAGATCGTGGGGAAAAGCCGTCCGCACATCACGAATATGCTTCGGCTGCTTACGCTTCCGCAGGAAGTGAGGGATATGATTTCTGACGGGAGGCTTACACAGGGTCACGCGCGGGCTTTGGTGCCTACAAAGAATCCGGTCGCGTTGGCTCGCGAGGTTGTAAAAAAGGGCCTGAACGTCAGACAGGCCGAGACGCTGGCGAAGAGAGATCAGGATAACCCGGAAATCCACAAAAAGCGGTCCAGTCCGGAAGAAAGCGCCGATGTTTTGGCTCTCGAGACGGAGCTTGAGCGCGTTGTCGGGCTTAAGGTCAAAATAGCTACGAAGGGGAAGTCCGGCACATTAACGCTTTTTTATACCGATCTTGATCAACTTGACGACATCATCAAGAAGCTTCGGGGGTAAAAAGACCGCGTCCAGCTTTTTTTCAAACAGTTGCGAAAACGCCGAAAATCGGGCAAAATCCGGGCTTCTTTTAAAGGGATATGTAGTCTATGAGTGCTCAGAACCAAGGCGAACCCGCAATGCTTCTTATGATATCCCTCTTATTGTTGGGGGTATTAACATATGTTTTGTGGCGGGCTACGGGAGATTTTTGGCTTGATTACGTGTTGAGATGGCTTCGCTATGTCGAGCTTTTCATCGTCAACCTGTTCACCCATCAATATGACGCTTGCCTTGATTTTCTCCGCTACGCTCAGGTGGGCGATGCCGCTCCTTCGCCGCAGGTCATAAGGTCGGCCAATATGTGCATGGGGAGGGAGGCTCTTGCCGAAGTTCCCGGCGATCAGATCATGTCTTATTATCGACTCTCGCTTTCGTCGATTGCGTTGATTGGCGCTGAGACCGAGACGTATTATCGCTGGCCCGCTCTCGCGGCGCTTCTTTGGATCGGCGGCTTCAGCATCGTTTTCTCGCCGCGCTACAAGTTTATGACGAAGCATACGCTTGAGAGCCTCATCGCCGTTCAAGCAAAAATGTGGCCCGTTATTTCGCCAATCGTGAAATTTAATCCGTCGAAGTCGGGGCGCATTCTTGGCAATACCGTTCCCGACAAGCTTCCCCTTTTTGCCGAGGCGCTTTCACCGGAAGAATGGATCGCATGGAATCGGATTCCTCTTAATAATGGAATTCCGGAGCGAGACGCCGTGCGGCGCGCGCTCATTCAGCAGCTTGGACCTCGATGGAACGGCATCGACAGCCTACCCCTGCACATGAAAACGCTTCTTGCGGGGTTCATCCTGAGAGGCGCGCAGAAGCGCGAGGAGAGCGAGGCTTTCCTCGGGCGCATAGCCGAGTGCTGGACGCCGGAGAAGGGGTTTAGGCCGACACAGGAGATCATTGCGGAAGTTAAAAAGATTCTAAAAGATCCGGAGCTCGGCGGCAGAGTGGTTCCCATCATGGATCAACACGCATGGCGTACGACCGCAATGCTTGGTGCGCTGCGTTGGGCCCGGAATAACGGCGGTGTCCTTGCCCCTGCGGCATTCTTGTGGTTGCGGCCGGAGGATCGCGCGCTTTGGTATCCTCTGAACAATCTAGGGCGGCGCGCCTACCATAGCGAAGGCGCGGGAGCCATAGCTCATTTTATGGCCGAGACTTCGGCCAAAAAACCTTTGCCTATACCGCGCGTCGATACGGCGGTGGTGACGCTCAATACCTATTTGCACGATCCGGATAAGCGGTCGATCCCGATACCGCCCCGCGAGGAGGTTCGCGGCGCGTAACGAACCTAATAAAAAAGCCCGCTTTTTAAAGCGGGCTTTTTGTTGCTTAGCTTTTTGACTTAGTTGCGACGGTCTCCCGTAAGACTTAGCAAGAATTGGAATGCGTTGACGAAGTTCAAATAGAGGCCAAGCGCGTTGAAAACGGCTAGCTTGTCGTTGGCTTCGACGCCGTAAGATTCTGCGTAGGTTTGCTTAATGCGTTGAACATCCCAAGCGGTAAGACCCGTAAAGATTGCAACGCCGGCGACGGAAACCATCCACTGCATCATAGGCGACGCCACAAAGATATTCACCAAAGATGCGATCAGGATTCCAAAAACGCCCATCATCAAGAAAGCGCCCATGCCCGACAAGTCGGCCTTGGTCGTGTATCCCCAAAGGCTCATTGCACCGAATGTTGCGGCAGTCGTGAAGAATGCCCGAGCGACGCTTACGTCGGTGTATGCAATGAATATCGCGCCCATCGACAGGCCCATCGTTCCGCAGAATGACCAAAACAGCATTCTCAGCCCACCAACGCTTATGGCGTTCATGCGGAAGTTCATAACGGCAATGAAGCCGAGCGGAGCAAAGGCAATAAGCCAGCGCAATGGCGATCCAAAAAGGATTTGCGCCAGTGCGGTGTGGGCAACGATCCACGCCACAATCCCTGTCAGCGCCAGACCTCCGGCCATGTTGCCGAAGATGCGCTGCATATGCACGCGCAGGCCCGCGTCGAAAGTCACGCGGTCAAGGCCGGCTACGCCAGTGCGGAAGAAAGGATCAGTCATAGGAACTCCTGTCCAAAGTTAAACTCACAGAAGAATATGTGCTTAAGAACCTTCGATTTCAACAGTAAACGGGAGCCGCCTTAAGGCCTTTGAAACAGGCAAAAAAAGACCGGGGATTCCCCGGTCTTTCCTGAGTGGCTCTGCCGCTTATGCAACGGCGCTGCCTCTCAACAAGCGCTCGATTTCGTCCTTTATGCCAAGTTTAAGCGATTTAAGTCGATTGACGGCTTGTTGGTCCGCGCTTGCGCGAAGCGCCTCCTCGCGCAGTCTTTTGTCGAGATCGGCATGTTTTTTTCTCAAGGCTTCGATACGGTCTGCAAGAGCCATAAGTCCACTCCTTCTGTTGAAAGAAAGTGATCAGGTGACCACGCTAACATATATGGGGAACATCCGCATGAATTAAAGATATTGCGGAAGCGAAGGAAACCGCGCAACGAACGTGGAATTTTTCTTTGCGCACAAAGGGGTAAGACCAAAAGAAACTAACTTGCTTTTTTATGCCAATCCTGCCTTTTTCCTGGGGTCGTAGGCATTCTTCTTTGCCCACTTTTCTACGAATTCGGCGAGGTCATGGGGAACGGGGTCGGGGAGAACGATCTTTGGCTTCACAAGCATATCCCCTGGCGGCGTTGTTGCGACTCCTTTTCCTTTCAGCCGGAGAGCTGCGCCCGGACCTGAGCCTTTAGGGATTTTCAGTGTCACATTTCCGGTTA
>CAZLIG010000190.1:0-4047 GCA_964559415.1 uncultured Rhodospirillaceae bacterium | reverse complement strand
TCCAGCGTCCCGCCAGACGGACGCGGGAGCGTCCACGACTTGCGTGCCAACGCTGAAGCGTTGGCACGATCAAAAAAGTCATCACGCCCAAGGTGATTCACGCACGCCAGAGCATTGAGTCCACCGTCTTGTTGTGCATATCCGTTCTACTTACTGGTGGTTGAGTTTGAAATGCTTCTCAAGGTTGCCGCGGAGCTTGGTTTTAAAATCATCGATTCGAGTGAAGCGTATCTGGCTGCTGTCGCGCAGGTTGAAGCCGATAAACTGGGCATCAACCGCGACGGACTCGTCGAGGAACATCAGGACATTGGGGCGTTCCAGTTTCTCGCCGCGTGCTTTACCGTCCATGAAGCCGATCTCGTGGTAAACGTTTGGGTTACAGTGGGTCAAGTTGGCGAGGAGCAGACCACAATTCGTCATGAAGTCATCGATTTTGGCGCGGATGGGATAGGAAACGCCCTCAGTGTGGAAATCGACCCGCTTCACCTTGAGCGATGGTTTGAAATCGGGGTAGTCCCGGTTGATGGCTTCGACGACTTCGCTAATCGCGGTATAGTGGTTTTCCGTCTCGTCCTTGTCAAAGGGCATGGAGACGAAAATCGTGCGGCGGCGAGTCTGCATGATTTTCTGGAAGATCGCCACAAGATCGCCGGGATTGGATTCGCCGATCTCATGCAGGTGGTTGGCAATCACCCAGCGTACGAAGGCGAGGATCGGAACCTTGCGGTCGAGATGGAAATAAACACAGGCGACCAGTAGCCCGAAGTTCTTTGACTCTCGTAGATCAGGATGTAGATCGAAGAGCGAGTGTGTCGCCACCAGGGCCTCCTTCAGCCGCCGGATGGCATTGTCGTTTTCGCCCAGTGTCTTCCGGTTGATCAAGAAGTCGAAGAGATTCAGAAGACGGGTGCGACCTTCGTTGCGGAACAACGGCTCAAGATGCGGGATCAGCTCGAAGTCGAGTCGGTCATGCAGCTTGCGGGCCAGGTAGTAAGGCCAGCCGAATCCCTCCTCGGACTTCTTGAGCGTCTCATCCGGGAACAACGCTTCATCTTCGATGATCAGCCGCAGGTTGTGCTCCATCGTCAGGGGCACCTGCTTGTGGTTGATGTTATGGAAAAGGGAGCGGCTGAAGCGGCGGTAGTCGGTCTGAGTCTGGCAAAGGATCAGGCAAAAAGGGGTGACGCGATCCCGCACCTGCCTTTCGTCGGTGGCGCTGAGGCGGTGGTTGCCGTCGAGTCGAGCAAAGAGGGGAGTCGGTTTGTCCTCAAAGCTGAGGGTGCCGACTTGGAAATACTGAACCGCTCGAATGTCTTCCTGTTTGCGGGCTTTGGTCACGGTTGAGCTGATCGAAAGCCCTCCGGCGAATTTTCCCGGTTTGAAGGGTTCACCGGTTTGCACCTTGGCAAAGAGGTCGGCGACCAGATCGGAGGGAACGTCTGCCTCGTGCAGGCAGGCGCAGAGAATGACTTCCGGGAAGAAGACCAGTTCACCCTTGCGCAGGTAGTCGCCAATCTTCTTGAGCCGTTCGTCCTTCGGCTTGCGCTGGATGTCCGCCGGAGCCTCCGAAATATCCTGCAAGGCTCCCATTGGCGCAAAGCCACGCAGGCAAAGGAAATTGCCGAGGGAAAAATCGAGGATGCCTTTCAGTTTCATGTGGCTTCCGTGGGTTCGCCAAGAATCAATGCTTCGATGTTGCGCTTGGCTTGTTCGAGGTCGGCTTGGGCTTGGGCT
This sequence comes from uncultured Rhodospirillaceae bacterium, assembly GCA_964559415.1. Taxonomy (GTDB): domain Bacteria; phylum Pseudomonadota; class Alphaproteobacteria; order UBA9219; family UBA9219; genus CAIXLI01. Next base: position 2,313 of record CAZLIG010000190.1, on the reverse strand, counting down.
CGGAGAGACCGGGCTTTCAGCTTAACATCACGAATCTTTTCTAAAATGCGCTTTTGCTCAGACTTATTTGGAATAATGACTCCAAGGTTTTGTACCATTGAAATGGAAAGGTTGTTTATGTTGGTGCCTCCAAGATGCCGGAAAATTGAGCGGCGGAAGAGCCCCGATTGCATGTAATAAGCAAGATATTCCGGGATTACCCCAACTTGGCTACAACGCAGAACCATCATGAAACCGCCAAAAAATGCGTCTATGTTCTTATCTATGTACGCTACTTTTCCAGCATGCTCTTTGCTCCCACTGGCAGCACATATCAGGATGTCACCCAGTTCTAACCTCTGCCGCGCATTGAACTCGAAGTCTTCACGAATATGAACGAGGTCTCCGAGATCAAGATCTCCAGTCGAAATATCAATATTGTTGGCCCGCAGCACTCTCTGTCCTTCATCACGTTCATCAGTAGAAGAATAGACCACGCCTCGGATTAGCATCCCTAGACTTCTAATAGGAGAAAACGCTGCGTGCTCCTCAATTGTATGATCGTGTTTTGCATACGAAGGGTAATTGTAGAATGGATCAAAACGATTCCCAGTAACCTCGGAAAAGTTACGACGAAACATTCGGTTTTCCAGCATGTTTCCCGGTTCGATTGGAGGCGGAATACCGAGTTCGGCGAGGAGCAGGTCATCTATGGAGGCAAGAAGGGATTTCGCTTCATCTTCCAGTCGTCTTTTTGCGGCATAGGCGTTCTTCAATAAAGCTACGACTATTTTTTGAACTGGAATTGGCGCAGCGGGGATTTCAAGATTCGAATATTCCTGAGCATTGATGTTGGGTTGCCCAGCCGCCCGCTGCACCGCACGAACCCATTCCTTGTAATGAGGCAGCTGGGTGAATGCAAAAGCGTAATCAGGGAGTATTTCGTCACACCGGAATCGAAACCGAATTAAGTATCCTGCAAAAAAGCATATATCAGGAGTGTGATCTTTCTTATGAATATACGATTTTCCAACGGTGTTTCCGCTTCGGGCAATCAGTAGGTCGTCCTCATCTAAAACATAACGAGGCTCAACTGTGGTAGCGGTGGCTCCCAACTCGTTTTTCAGAATCCCAAATTCATCGATATCAGTTATACGGATATATCGCGGCTGTTCGTCATTCTCACGCTCTAGCCCCCTCTCCCCCGCTCCATATTGAGGAGCCTCGCGAAAGAAGACTTTCAGTTTTTCCGCTGGATATTTGAACGCTTTGGCTTTCCGCCGAAAGAGAACCATCTCGGGATCGAATCGATCTCCAAGCTCTGATTTTCTAGCAAGGAAGACTGTCGGTGGATTTACATCTTTGCTCAGCTTAAAGCTCATGCCATCCCCCCTTCAATGGCCTCGATGAACTTGGCCAGTTCGGTGGCGATGGGTTCGAGTTCGTTGGTTTTGGTAGCGCGTCCAGTCGCGTCGTAGCCGATGTCCTCGGCGATGGCCATAAAGATGGGGTAATCGGGCAGGTCTCTGCGGCGGCGTTCTTCGTAGAGTTCGGACAGCTCGAGGCGGATAGCCTCGACCTTGCTGGCGATGTCGTCGGAGATGGCCTTGGTTGCTTCCTTGTAGGTCTCGTCCTCCTTGAATTCGGTCTTGTTTTTGCCGGCAAAAACGGTTTTTTTGCCGAGGCCTTTGAGGGCGGCCTTCTTTTCCTTGTCGAGGGCGAGCAGCCGGGACTCGAAGCTCTTTTCGGCGCGGATGCTGTCCTTGAGCGCCTGCTTAGTGTCGCATATCTTCTTCGTTTCGGCCTTGGTGTGCTTTTTCAGGAAGAGGACGGAACTTTTGACCCCCGCGCCGGTGGCGGTGAAGGTGGTTTGCGGCAGGGAGATGACGGCGACGATGCGGTAGAGGTCTTCGATCTCGTCCCGCACATACTGGAGGCTGGAGTTGGTGAGGATGCCGTCGGGGATGACCACGGCGAGGTAGCCGCCCTCGTTGAGGAAAATGTGACACTGCTCGATGAAGAGAATTTCCGTGTCCTGACCGGGGCGCTCGGCGGCCTTGCTCTTGGGGTTGAGCCAGTCCACATCCTTTGTGGCCAGGCGGTACAGCCCAAGGTAGGCCTTTTCCGTCTGCTTGATCGTCGAGCCAAAGGGGGGATTGGTGATGATGAAGTCGAAACGGTCGGGCTGGAAGCCCTGGTTGCCGGTCTTCATCACAATCTCGTGCTGCGGGAGCAGGCCATCGGCAGCGACGACATTGGTGTGTCCGTCGTCGTGGATAATCATGTTCATCTTGGCCGTGCGGGCGATCTGCTCGTTGATCTCGATGCCGTAGA
>CAZLIG010000189.1:0-4056 GCA_964559415.1 uncultured Rhodospirillaceae bacterium | reverse complement strand
GAGGAGAGGGCGGCCTACGCGGGCGCTGGGGAGGGCCATGTCGCTTCTTACGGGGGTGCTGAGTTTTTCGGGGTCGCACAAGGCTCCGACTAGCCATCTGAAGCACGCTCGGACTTTGGGGCGGGTGCTCAGGATGTCGGTGTCCAAGAAGGTATCGAGGGCGCGGAAATTCGTTTTGCGAACGACCTTTTGGATTCCCAGTCCCCAGTTGGAAACTTGCCCGCCTTTGACTTCCTGCTTTAGGAAAAATTGGTGTGGGCCCCATACGCTTGTCGCGGATAAATAGTCGTCGGTGCTATCGTTAATGAAGTATGCCGTTGGGACCGCTTCGGCTACCTTCCGCGCGTAACCGGAGTGGGGACTCCTCGGGGTCGTTGTATCGCGAGGGTAGGCGACGACGCGTATCGTCGGGGTTTCAACGTCTCTGAATTCTCCTGCGCGACATTCCATGCTCTTGTCGGAGAACAGCGTCAGGAAAGCCGTGTCTGACGTGTAGTCGGGGTTGACGATCGTGACTGTTGCGTCCTGATACAGAAAGCCGGTGTCCCACTTTTGCGAGATGTCTCCCCAGTGCGATTTGTGTTCGCCGATGACTACGAAAGGGCATCCGTCGCAGTCGATAACAGCCTTGTTTACGGGGAGGGCGTATTCGTAGGCTTCCCTGAACTGTTCGTTTAATACGGATGGTGTGACGATATCGTCAAACATACAAAATCTCTTGAAGAAAATTCAAATTATCAATGGGGCGATGATAGCGCTGAATCTTGAAAGTAATTGCGGTTATGCAGGTATTTTAACGTTATTCTTTAGGCGCGGAGGTTATATTTTCGTGCGGAGTCCCGTTTTTTCGGGTGTAATACGTTTGGGTTGGGAGTGAGTTATTTATTGGGAGTGGGTATTCATGAAGCGAAGATTTAATGCGAAGAGGTCTCCTGTTACTGTTGCTTATGCCGAATTGGTGGCCTTTGAGGAAAGCCCCGTTACTGTCGAGAGCATTTATGCCCTAACTCGCGAACAGAGGTGTGTGCGCCGGAAGCTTGAGGAGGCTCACATTTTGAGTTCCGCATTTGACCGGCGTTTGTTGGAGGCTTGGCGGCGCGCGAACAGGGAGAGCGCCTGTGCGAGACTGGATAGGCTTGAGTCCCTTGCTTACGGAAGTTTGGGAAAGAGGGAGAGGCCCGAGGTGCTTAAGCATTATGGGACGAAGAGGAAGCCTATTGAGGGCGAGGCGCGGATAGCGAAGGCTCAGTTTTTGAAGGGCGGGGTTAAGGACGCTCAAACAGGCGAATTGCCGGAGGTGTTGCAGGCTCGGCTGTTTTTCGCGGAGGTGTGGGCGACGCACGTGCTTGTGCCTGAGTCTTATGCCGCGCGGACGCGCGGCGCTGGATCCCGGCTTTCGCCGGGATGACGATGGGGGGGAAAGTGAAAAACTGGATTCCGGGTTCGCGCCTTTGGCGCGCCCCGGAATGACGGTGGAGTGGTCTTTGCGGCTGTTTGAAAATGACGGTGGGGGTTTAGCTTTTTGCTTTGGCTTCTCTCCTCAACGGTGGCGGAGAAGGAGTTGGATTACAGTTTGCGGACTTGCATTTTGATGGGGCCTTCGGCGCGGCCGTGGATGAATTGGTCTACGTAGGGGTTGCCGGAATTGTCGATTTCTTTTTTGCTGCCTTGCCAGATGATTTTGCCTTCGTAGAGCATCGCGATGCGGTCGGCGATTTTGCGGGCGCTGGCCAAGTCGTGCGTGATGGAGATGGCGGTGGCGCCGACTTCGCGGACGCACTTTACGATCAATTCGTTGATGACGTCCGCCATGATGGGGTCGAGGCCGGTGGTGGGTTCGTCGAAGAAGATGATTTCGGGCTTCGCGGCGATGGCGCGGGCCAGGGCAACGCGCTTTTGCATTCCGCCGGAAAGTTCGGCGGGGAAAATGTCGCCGACGTCGGGGGAGAGGCCGACTGAGGCGAGGACATCGATTGCGACCTTTTTGGCTTCCTTGCGCGAGACGCCGGGTTGCTGGGAGACTTTGAAGGCTACGTTTCGCCAGACGGGCAAGGAGTCGAATAGGGCCGAGCCTTGGAACAGCATTCCGAATTTGGCTTGGTGTGCGTCCAGCGCCGCGCCTTTGAGGTGCGTGACGTCTTGGCCATCCACTTTTATTGTGCCGCTTGTGGGGCGGAGGAGGCCCAAGATGCATTTGAGCATGACGGACTTGCCGGTGCCGGAGCCGCCGATGATGACGACGGATTCGCCTTTGCCGACTTTGAGGTCGAGGCCGCGCAGGACGTGCTTTTCGTCAAACGATTTGGTGACGCCGCAGAGTTCGATTTTGGGAACGTCGGTCATATTACTTTCCGGCAAAGAACAATCCCGTCAGCAGGTAGTTGACGACGAGGATGAGGATGGAGGCGGACACGACCGCGTTCGTTGTCGCTTTGCCGACGCCTTGGGCGCCGCCCTTGGAGTTGAAGCCGTGGTAGCAGCCCATGAGGGTGATGATAAAGCCGAATACAGCCGCTTTCCAAAGGCCCGAGGTTACGTCGCTGCGTTCGAGATATTCCCACGTTTGCGAAATGTAATTCGCGGCGTTGAAGTCAAGCTCGTACACCGACACCATGAAGCCGCCGAAGACGCCGACAACATCGCCGACCAGAACCAGAAGGGGCAACATGAGCGTTCCGGCGATCAGGCGGGGGGCGATGAGGTATTTGTAGGGGTTGGTGGAGAGGGTGGTGAGCGCGTCGATTTGCTCGGTTACGCGCATCGTTCCTAATTCGGCGGCTATGGCTGCGCCGATTCGGCCTGCGACCATCAGGCCTGCCATGACGGGGCCTAACTCTCGGGTAATCGACAGGACGACGACTGTGGGAATCGCGGTTTCGGCGTCGAATCGGGAAAATCCGGTGTGGCTTTGCAGCGCGAGAACCATGCCTGTGAACAGGGTTGTTAGGCCCACGACCGGGAGCGAGTAATAGCCTATGTCCAGAAACTGTTTCAGGGTCTGCCGCAGGTAAAAAGGCGGCGTAAAACAATGCCTGACGCTGGTTATTTTAAACTCGGCCAAGCGGCCTACAACGGCAAGGAATTCCAGGAAGGAACGTCCGATGATAGCGAGGGGATTCATGCGAGGGTGTTGCCTTTATGTCGCTAAGCGTTGCAAACCCTATCGAAGGGGCTTGTGCAAGTCAAAGAAATTGATAAGGGATTGATGTAACAGCACGGCATAGTATAATTCGCCGCGTTGTGGATAACTTTTTCCCCTCCCTTCAACAAGAAAATGAGAGAAACTCAGATGACCCTTTCAACTAAGACTGTAGCCCTTTCAGCAGCTATCGCTTTAGGCTCCCTGATGTCCACTTCCGCTCATGCAGGTGTTCTTATGACCGCTGGCGGAGTTCCTGCGCTGACGAAGGATGGCGTTCCCGTTCAGGTTATCGATAATGATTGTCCGGATGTCGAGGCTTTGCCGGTGAAGGCCGAGAAGACCCGCGTTCAGGCGGTCTATTTTGATTTCAATAAGGCCGAGTTATCGAGGGCTTCCAAGAAGGCGCTCGCTGACGCCGCCGCGAAGCTCAAGATTGAGGGCAGCCAGAGCGTTGCCGTCGTCGGATTTGCCGATCGCTTGGGCAATGCGGCCTACAATGAACGTCTGGCTTTGAAGCGCGCCAAGACTGTGCGCGATTATCTCGTTGCCAAGGGCGTGAAGGCCAAGAAGGTCGAAGTTCGTTCGCTCGGCAATGCCGCTCCCAAGACCGACTGCTCCGAAAAGCTGGTTCGCAAGGCGAAGATTTCTTGCCTTTCAGAAGACCGTCGCGTCGAGATTGAAGTCAGATAAGTCATAAACTAAGGGTCGGGAATTAGATCTCAGGGATCGGCGGCGCCGGTCCCTGAGCCATGTTTTGCGTTGGAGCTTTTCCCGGTTATGGTAATGCGATAAGCTGAGGCGGTGGAGTCATATGCCGCGCAGACGCGCGGCGCTGGATTCCGGCTTTCGACTGGGGTGACGATAGCTGTTTTTGCGGTTGAAGTCTTGGCGAGAGAAACCAAATGGGATCCCCG
>CAZLIG010000188.1:2263-4061 GCA_964559415.1 uncultured Rhodospirillaceae bacterium | reverse complement strand
ACGAAGTTTGTGAGGGCGGAGCTTGGGCCGATTGCGGGGTTGAGGGGGGCGGCTTGGTTGGGGAGATCAAAGGCATTGTGATGGAGGTTGGGACATGAGTAAGTCGAACGGCATGGTTTTCAGTTTGGTTTTGATTTTGCTTTTCGCTCCGCCGGTTGCCCATGCGAATGATACTGCGGTGACTTTGGGAGCGGGAGGGTTGGAGCCACGAAAAGTTTCGCAAGTGGTCATGGAAGCGGAGGATCTCCGGATTTCGGCAGGTCGAATTTCGATAAGTTATCGATTTCGAAACACAAGCTCTCACGATCTCGACCTTACCGTCGGGTTTCCATTACCGGATGTCGACGGAAGGATTATCTCTTCTGAGATTATTCAGTTTCCGAATACCAGCGAAAACTATGTCAACTTTGTCGTCAAGGAAGATGGAAAAGCGATTCCTTTGCGCATCGAGGTGCGTGCTTTTCATAAGGGGGAAGATATTACGGAACGGCTTTCTTCCCTTGGATTGTCCGGGACAGTTTTCCCGGACCGACTTAATCGTGAACTTGAAAAATTATCTTCTGGACAAATCACCGAGCTTGAAACCGCAGGGTTAATAGTTTCGGACAGTTCTCACACACACAAGAATAAGCGGTGGTGGGCTGACTGGAAGGCAAAAACTCAGTATTATTGGGTTCAGCATTTTCCTGCGGGCAAAGTTGTCCAACTCGACCAAACCTATAACCCAGTGGTAGGTGGAGGGTTTCTTGTTCTGAGCGATAGTGCGGATGGCTTTTCGGCTATCGAGCCTTTCTGTGGAAATGCGGACACGGTGGCGGAGATAAAAAGTCAGGCTGATGGTGGGGTTCTGAATTCTGCCCTTTCCGATGACCATACGGATCGCGAGAAGTTTTTTTGGAATATCAAATACATTCTGACAACCGCAAGAAATTGGGGCGGTCCTATCGGGAAGTTTAGATTGTCGATAAATACGAGTCCTGGGGATTTTGTTTTGACCTGCTTTCCAGGGATTAAAAAAATAGCGGCGACCCATTATGAGGCACGCTTTTCCGATTTTGTTCCCGAAAACGATTTGGATGTCCTGATTTTACGAGATTCTGGGGCAGCGCAATCCGTTAAGTAGTAGGCACGCTTGCATATTGGCGGAGATCGGCTGAAAGGCAAGCGAGGGGTTTTAAGGGGATGGCCCTTCGGCGGCTCGTTTGGCGCGGGCGGCGGCTTTGCGTTCTAGGACGTAGAGGCGGGGGCCGATGGCGGAGTTTACTTCTTTGTCGGTGAGGTGGTTTTCGCGGTTGGCGTTGTTATCTTTTTCCATTGGGGTGAAGTGGAGTTGGCCGTATTGGTCGGGATAGAAGCCGAAGGCGCGTCTTCCGTCGGGCATATAGAATTCTGTGCTGCGGAAGTACTCCAGGTTTTGGGGGGCGAGGCCGAAGGGGTAGAAATCGCAGCTCATCAGGTCTGGCGAGAGGGTGAATTTTGCGCCTTCCGTTTGGCAGAAGGCGAAGCTTGTGTTGGACAAGTGTTTTGCTTTTCGGAAATCGGCGTTGTCCATCAGGGTGCAATCGAGGTCCACGCTCGAGATGATGGCGTTGTCGAATTTCGCATTGCCGAAGTCCAGCTTGGTTAGGCGGGAGTGTTCTATGATGGCGTTGGAGAAATCGTAGAGGATGTCGGGATTTAGTCCACGGTCTTCCCGTTCGTACTCCTGGGTTATGAGAGCGCCTTTTAGACGGGCGTTTTTTAGGCACAGCTGTGCTCCGGATTTGCCTTGTGTCGAGAGCCAAATCTTGTGGCGTTC
>CAZLIG010000188.1:0-2253 GCA_964559415.1 uncultured Rhodospirillaceae bacterium | reverse complement strand
AAGGAGCCTTCTCGTCTATGATTGAGAGGGTCCGATTAAAGAGCTGTTTCTCATCAAGCGAGAGATCGGGGCTTTCAATAAGCTTCAGACGTTGCTTTTCGATTTCCCGAACGAGCAAAAAGCGCGATCCTTCAAGGTCGGGGGGGCCTCCTGTTTGTTCTGCGATGCTTTCTGACAGGGTGCGGAGGGCTTTTGCGATTTGCGGTTCGTCATGCTCGAGATTATCGGAAATCTCCTTGAGCCTTTTTGTGGCGATTGCGGCGACAACTTCGTTCGCGCAGCCGGAGACTTTTTCTCCGAGGAGGTTTGCTGCATGGATCGACATGTGTGCCAGCTGGGCCGTAAGAGGAAGGTGGGATAGATTGGCGGAGAAGTATTCTTTTACTTCTTTTCCGTCTTTCATCGATGTTCCGACAAGGGCAAACCTTAGCTTTATGTCTTTCTCCAGAAAGGCTTTGCTGTCGGTCTTGCTGATAAATTCGGTGTGAGCTTCAAGCGCCTTGTTATGTCTTTTGGCCATATTCAATGCCTCAAGCGCTGTGGTCACGAGAGCTATGTCTTCGCAAAGCCACGCGTTGGATTTCGTGCCGGGAATGTATTTACTTACTCTGTCGCGGCCTGCGGAGACGATGGAAAGGATTTGTTCTGCCGATAACCTGTTTTTTAGTGAGCCAGCGTAAGGGATAAGCGATCCTTGCGGGTCAATATTCGGGACGTCGTGTGGAGCATAAGAGCTTTGTATGGGATAGAGCCGGTACGTCTTTGTGCTCTGGTGTTCGGGGCTTTTCGACTTTCCAAGAAGGTTCAAAAGGGAGCGGCGGAAGGATTCTTTGATCGATAATTGCGGGTTCGCTTCGATAAACGAGAGACGATGCAACTTGAGCAGGCCGATCACATCGTCAACATACTTGAAATGCTCCGGCGGTGTTTTTCCGGTGACGGCGGTTTGGGCCATGACGAGGCCGACGCCCTGACTTTTGCCGTCCGCATCCATCAAGTCGGAGATGCGGGTGGACGACAGAGGCTCGACGGTTTTGAGTCTGTTTTCGCTTTGGTAGGTGCCGACGGTTTTGCCGAATATGGTTCGGGTTGAGGTTTCGGAGATCGATTTCTTCAGGGCGTCGAGAGCGGCGCTGTCTTGCGTTTCGACGATGACATCGAAGATGCCTCCGCCGATGGCATAAAAGTCGTAGGCGAGTTTTTTCTGCCGGCACTGCTCTTTGATTATGTTTTCGAGTTGGAGGAGGATCGTGTCAGTAAAGTCTTTTCCGACGTGGTCGTTAAGCAGGCCCATGTTCAAAAGATCGGCGCGCAGCAAGCTATGTGTGTTTGACTCTGAAACTTCTTTCATGCGTTGGAGGCGTCGCGTACGTACGGGAAGGTCGGAGGGGGTGCTTTTGTCCAAGTCGGGCGGTACGGAAACAGTCTTCGCCGGATATTTTTTCTGCCACTCGGTAAGGATGTCCTTGATACTCTGTCGTTTGCTGTTCGACGTGAAGTATGAAGCGGGGAGCGAGTTGTTGCCCTTACTTCTGCGTGGGTCTTTGATTTTGAGGTCCAGGGTATGATTTTGTAGCTCGGCCGCATGGTCTGAAAGGCGGCGTTTGGGGTCGATCAATGCCGCAGTGCCATATGATCCGAACCCCATCTGATACAGTCTTTTGGAATGGCGAAGGAGATTGAGCGAGGTTTGCTCCTCGAAGGCCTTAAGTTCGCGTTCGGTTGCGGCGATTGCTTTTTGGACTTTTGAGAGTTCCGCTCCGGCGACAATGAACGTTAGTTCGTCGCCGCCATTGCGATAGCCATAAACATAGGGTGCTCCAAGCTTTTCGAATTCGTTCAGGTAGAGGGTGACTACGAGGCGGAATATTTCATTAGCTTGAGGGCGGCCGAGTGCGTTGTTTAATCCGCCCAAATTGAAAAAGTCTGCGGCGACGAGAACGGAGGGGGTGTGACTGTCCCTCGCGCGCGCGTAGGCGGCGTTTCTCAATTCTTCGCTGGTGTTCAGGCCTGAAACGGGGTCGATCTGCACTGGGTTCGCTTCATTGGTCGTTCAAATGAAGCGAAAGTATAACATGGCGTGTATTACTTTCGGACTGCGATCCCAACCTTCTGTGGGGCTTTTACGCTCCATAATCGGGTGCGTATGGTTAAGAAAAGGGGGGAAGGAGGGTTGGCAAGTCTATGGGGCTGGTCAGCGTTGTGGGGGATTGCGGGTTGGGGGTGCAGTCAATGCTGTCGCTGGGGGCTTTG
>CAZLIG010000187.1:0-4136 GCA_964559415.1 uncultured Rhodospirillaceae bacterium | reverse complement strand
GTATCGGCAATGTTTGGCATTTTGAACCATGATTTAGGCATCGATAAAGAGGATAATATCTCGCTACCGCACGTCAAGGTTTAGAGCGCTATGGCAGTTGTTGTGCCTGAGGGGATGCGGACAACGCGAAGCCCTCAACAGCGAAGCGTTGTCCGCATCCCCCCCCGTGAAAAATAGCGAGTCGTTCCCTATATATGGGGGACCATGTTTATATTGTTTGTCTCAGGCGGTCCGAAATATCGTCTCAGGGAGACAGCCACCAAGTGGTGTAGATATAACAAGGGGTTGCGGGTGAGAGCCTCCAATCCGAAAAGCCAACCTCCTAAAAATCGATGTGCAGACAAGGGGATAGTCTCCGCAGGAGGTTATCCTTTTATCTTGCCTTACGACCCACACGTCACCCGGGTCCTGCCCTCACCCCCAATATGGTTAAATTTGATGGCGGCGGACAAGGAAAAATTTTCGGTTACTTCTTTTTTCGGTCTTTTTCAAAGTTGCCCTGCACGACTTTATCAGGGCTTGAAAGAACGCAGTCCAGATAGTCCGCCCAGTCCTGCATCATCTTTTTACGTTCCAGAAGATAGTCGGCGCGGTTGTAGGCGGCGCGGACTTCGTTGCGTTCGGTGTGGGCGAGTTGGCGCTCGATAACGTCGGGGTGGTATTTGCGCTGTTCGTTCAAGATCGTGCTGGCGAGGGCGCGGAAGCCGTGGCCTGTCATGCGTCCGGCGTAGCCCATGCGGCGCAAGGCTCCGAGGATTGCACAGTTGCTCAAATGCTTTTCTTGGTTGGCTGCCGCGAAGAAGATGAATTCGCGGTGGCCGGTGAGCTTCTTTATATCTTCCAAGACGGCAATGGGCTGTCGTGCCAACGGCACGATGTGTTCGCGGCCCATTTTCATGCGCTCGGCGGGGATGAGCCATTCTTCGCGTGTCCAATCAAATTCTTCCCAACGTGCGCCGATGAGTTCTCCGGTGCGGACGAAGGTGTAGGCAAGGAGCTTCATTGCCTGAAGTGTCAGGATGTCTCCGCGATATGAATTTATTGCCTTCAACAGTCCGGGGAGTTCCGAAGGGTGGATGCAGGCGAAGTTGTTCTTTTCGGGGTAGGCGAGAACGTCGCGCAAGTCTCCTGCGGGATTGTGCGTTATCAGGCCGCGCCTGACGGCATAACGGAACACCTGTTGAAGAAGCTGCTTAACGCGGTGTGCCGTTTCGAGGATGCCTTTGTGTTCGACGGCTTCCAGACAAGTGACGAGTTCGAGCGTCGAGATTTCGTGGATGGGGCGGAAGCCGAGTTTGGGGAAAGCGTACAATTCCAGTCGGCGTAGCGAGCGGTCTTTGTGTTCCTGTTCGCCCTTCTTCAGTTCGAACCAGCGACGTGCAACGGCTTCCAAAGTATTCTGGCTCGCCTCCATCCGCTGAAACTTCGTGGTCTTGCGGTGCAAGGTCGGGTCGGTGCCTTCGGCGAGAAGGCGTTTGACGTTTTCGCGTTCCTGCCGGGCTTGGCTGATGCCAAATGTCGGGTAGGGGCCGATGGAGTAGAGGCGCTCTTTGTTCAGGAAGCGGTATTTGAGACGCCATAGCTTGCTGCCATTAGGCTGCACAAACAAAAACAGGCCACCGCCGTCGAAAAGCTTATAGGGCTTGGTGGCGGGCTTTGCGGTTCTGATTTTGGCGTCTGACAGGGGCACGGTCAGTTCGATTCCGCTGCTTCAGAATACCCCCAACGATACCCCCAACTCGTTTGGATGTCAAAAGACGGCCAAGAACCAAGATGGACGAAAAGTGCCTATGAATGTTGGTTAAAATGAATTTTGCCGGACTTTGGCGGATTTCTATAAACAAGTACTTGGAGGCACGGGCCGGAATCGAACCGGCATTCAAGGATTTGCAGTCCTCTGCATCGCCATTCTGCCACCGCGCCTTCTTCCCTTTTCCGCCAGGCAGAGGCGGGAGGGCCTTGTTTCCTTGTTTTATTCGTTCCCTGTCAGGGATCGCGACAATAGGTTTTTGATAAGGGTCCGTCAAGCACCCTGACGCCTTCGCTTTAGGCGCTTTAGGCGCTTTTGGGCCTTTTTCGCTCCGTGAGCTCTCTTTTCGGCGTTAACTCGGGTTTTCGGGGACGGCGGCGGCTTGCGCTTCACGCCATTTAACCAGTTTTTCCGCCAACGCCTTGTCGCTCAAGGCCAAAATCGCTACCGCCATCAGGGCTGCGTTCTTCGCTCCCGCGTTGCCTACCGCCAACGTTCCGACAGGGATTCCGCCCGGCATTTGCGCCATCGAGAGCAGGCTGTCGAGGCCGTCCATGAACTTGCTTTGTACGGGGACGCCCAGAACCGGCAGCGTGGTTAAGGCAGCGAGCATTCCGGGAAGCGCCGCTGCGCCTCCGGCTCCGGCTATGATGACTTTCAGGCCTCTCGATATGGCCGTCTCGCCATACGCCGTCAGCCGACCTAATGTTCGGTGCGCAGACATGATTTTCGTTTCAAAAGGTACCCCGAATTCGGCCAGAATCTTGGTCGCGTTCTGCATCGTGTCCCAGTCCGACTGACTCCCCATCACGATCCCGACAAGGGGGCTTTGGTCCGTTTGGTTGCTTCCTGTCGACATTTTTACCATTCCTGCTTGATTTATACCGCTCTTTTTAACCTGTTTTTCATGAAAATGATATACCCATTCCTTTGGTTTCCGCCTCTCTCCGTTTGGGATTCCATGGAAAAGGGATTGGATCTTCTTATCGATGTCCTGGCCGACGCTCCTTTGAGCGCCGAGCAGCGGCGCGTTTGGGATTCCGTTCGGAAGGAACTCGCAATTCTTCGCGCCAAGAATCTCGAGCTTCAGGCCCGTATTCAGGAATTCGAGCAGCACAAGGATACCGGACAGGCCGCCGTTCTGAATCGTAACGATTTTAATCGCGAAGTCGCTCGCATGCTTGCTTTCGACGAACGCTATGGCGGCGTTTCCAGCATTCTTTATTTCGATTTCGATGGGCTTGATGCCGTTCCGGGATCGGCCAATGCTGCTTTGCGCGCCATCGCTTCGGTTTTGAGCTGCGGCGTTCGCAGTTCCGATATTATCGGCCGCCTGGCGGGAGACGAATTCGGCGTTCTGCTCATGCGATGCGACAATGTCAACGCATGGCGCAAGGCCGAGGCTCTTTCGGCTTCCATTCAGGCCAAGCTTGCGGAGATTTCGGGCGGACAGCCTCTCATCGGGATCAATTTCGGCGCTTATACCTTCCGCGATAACGAAGATCTTTCGACGGGTCTCAAGGAAGCCGCCCAGTCCATTACTCACAAAGAATAATCTTACGCCAGCGCAAGAGATGCTGTGCGGTAGAAGCGGTCGCTGCTTTCGCTCAGGCGGTCGCCGTAGCCGCGCAGGTGCAGCGTCGAGGCTTTGGTTTCGTTCGTGGCGTCTTCGCGTTCGTGCAGCCGTGAGAGCGATAGGCCGTCGAATTTGTCGAAGATAAAGCCAAGGACGCGGTTGAATGCGCCCAGCGTTTCTTCGGGATCGGCGATGTAGTTCCAGTGGTTTTCGCCGTTCAGGTCGGGCAACTGCAATCCAACCGCCGTGTCGTGCACCAGATGCTTTTGCGGAAGCCGGTTCAGGATGTCGAAAAACTGCCGCGCGATTTTGTGGCCGGGGCGTTGCGCCCGTTCGGGGCAAAAGACGTCCGTTACGCCAAGCACGATGCCGATGTGCGGGAGGTCGCGGCGGTAGTCCCACCGGTTTTCGGACAGGAGCGTGCGGTTCCCGGCGTTGGCTTGCTTGCTGGCTTCGTCGAGGTAGAGCATGTGGATCATTTGCGCGATCCCTTCTTGCAGCCGCCGGTCGAGGATTTCGAGCTCGTCTGTTTTTGCTGTTTCTTCGTATCTGCCCAGCGTTGCGATGGTCATGCGGTAGCCTCCGGCCCGCATGCTTTTCGACAGATCCAGCATCGCGCGTTGCAGGCGTTCGGGCTGGAGGTCGTAGATTTTATGATTGCCGGATTCGTGCAACAGCTCAAACTGGCGCACCGCCGCCCAGTGCGCCGGGAAATGCTTCGGCTCGATGGCTTCGCCTTCCGCTTTCAGGCGTTCGAGCTTTTGTTTGAGGGCGCTTGGAAACCAGACGTCGTGGGTTCCCGCTTTCCCG
>CAZLIG010000186.1:2155-4146 GCA_964559415.1 uncultured Rhodospirillaceae bacterium | reverse complement strand
ACCATGTCAAGAACTTTTTTTAAAAACTGAAAAAAAATCAGCTGAATAGTTACGTGGATTTTTTCAGGGGAAAGATTGTCCATCCGCCCAGCGCTGAATCAATGCGGCAATTGCTGATGGACGCAAGCCTCGCCATCAACAACTGGGGCTGCAAGCCGGGGACAGACATGCCCGAGGGCGGGTGCGCCGGCACCCTGGCCTGGTTTCACCAACAAAGCGTTGTCCTCTTCCAGGCCGGCGACACGGTGGGCTACCTGTTGCAGGAAACCAGGCTGACAAGGCTGACCAGGGATCACGGCAACGGCAAAATCCTCAATAATTTCTTCGGGCGCGGCCGAGAACTGTTGATTGATGCCTTTTCCCAGGCGGTAGAGGAGAGCGATGTGCTCATTCTGGTCACCGATGGGGTAACGAACTCCTTGAGTGACCAGGCAATTGCCGAGATCGTCTCCACTCACAACAAGGGGGACACCGGCCCGCAACGGGCGGCGGACGAACTATGTCGCCTGGCGAGGGCCAGGGGCTCTCAGGATGACATCACTGCAGTGATTATCGAGGTTGTCGACCTTGGGCTCAGAACGTGATCCAGCCGGAACCTTCCGTCCAGATGTATTGATTCTCCCAGAATACCTGCGTATAGCATAACTAAAGCTTGATGGACCCGTAACCGTCCAGATGTATTGATTCTCCCAGAATACCTGCGACAGTTAACTCTTCGGGTTCTCAGTTCTTGGCAGAAAGATCGACTTGCTAGCAGAAGCCCAGCCGACTCGACCGTATGACCGTCGCAGACCATGAAATAGGCAACCACTACCACGACCGACCTCGATCGACCCGCATGATTGTGCACCAGGATTTTCTCGCCTTTTTGGACTACCGAGTCCATACCGGCAATTACCTCCTGATATCACTAACGCTTGTGGCCAAAAAAGAACTCCTGACCTTCTACCTGGACCATGCCGATAGCGATGATCAGATTCTCGTCCCTAGAGACAAAAACCGAATCCTCGGCCCCTTTGAATGGAACAGCCAAAATGTCCACCTGATCGGTGATGATTTTTTTTGCGATTTCCCTCACCTTTGCATCAAATGTCTTCGCCGTTTTATGCATAGCGATCTCCCTTATTTGGGTGATTAGGAGTCCTCGACCAATCTGATTGTTGGCGAAGCAAAGAATGGATTTTTCAGCCCCCTTCCGCTCGATAATAGAATGGTTCTGGTAAGTTGCCAGAAACCCAGGAGACAAGAGCCTGCACTTGACCCGCCAAAAGATCTTTCAACGTGCCTCCATCACCTGCATAGCTTGTCAGAAATTCCTGTTCGAAAGCATTTATCAGAACACCGACCGCATGGGTATTCATCCAGTGGTTGCCTTGCGTGTCGACAGTGAATGCATCATGCTGAATCTGGCCCAAGTTGATGATTTTTAATACAAACCTATCTATCCGGCATCGAAAAAGTTCCTGCACATCACAGACAAGGGACTCGTACCGGTCTTTATGACTGTGTAGACTCCCCAAGTAAGGATTAAGACCGGCACTTCGGATCAAGACATTGATTCGAGTAAAGAGAAGATGATAGGAAAAATTGAGGATGGAATTGTACTGGTCAAACCCGCCCCTGGGTTGTCGCCCCTTGCTCCTGAATTCCTCCGTGGCTTTGGTGTTGATGAAATGGAAAACAGCCGCGGCAGCTCTTCCCTCATAACCTCTGATCTGCTCAATGGTTTCCGCTTTGGCCAAAGCTGAGAGCGTCCATTCCAGCCGGTGGCGCAGATCCAGCGATTCTTTTGGCCAGCGTTTTCGGAACCAGACGAGATAGTTGTGTATTTTCGAACTGACGATTCGGCAAGAAATCCGTAAGTGGTCCTGCGCAACAAGTTCCTGAAAGCGATTAGCGTGCCGGGTGGCTACCTCGAAGTATATTTTTGAATCCGGCTTGATGGTGCTCAGGTAACGACCCGCTGCGGAACAGAATGAAATGGGGATTTT
>CAZLIG010000186.1:0-2145 GCA_964559415.1 uncultured Rhodospirillaceae bacterium | reverse complement strand
TAAGCCGGGTCGAAAGACAGTTTCCCCCTAGCACAATTATTTCACTGATCCGGTGCAGAGGGAGGCGGTCAAGGAGCAAGTTGTCTTTGCGAATAGTTAACGTGTCGTAATCAACACCCAAAAAGGCATATTGCTGACGGATGAACACGGATTTTCTAAGCGTAGTTTTTTCTATGAACTCCTCATCAATATTTGCGCCCAATTCGAGTCCGAGAAAAGAAATACCGGCATCAAGTGGTTTGATAGCGGTTTTACTTTCCTTTAGGTTGAGTTTCAAAGTCGCAAGAATTTCCCGAATATCGGCAAGCGCCTTTTCTCCCTCTTGAAAGTTCCGGACCATGACGAGAAAATCGTCTGCGTAACGGATAAGTCGGTACCCACGGCGCTCCATTTCTTCATCAAAGTCGTCGAGATACAAGTTTGAAAGAAGAGGAGAAAGCGGACTACCCTCAATGAGACCCTTGGATCGTTCCAGAGGTTTTCCTTGAAATGTCATATCCATCCTGATGAAACGTTCCAGGAGGGAGAGCGTCAAAGTATCGCCGGAGGGTAAGGATGCCCGTAGTTTGGCACGGAGGATATTCCAGTCGATCTGGGAAAAAAAGGCTTCGATATCTGACTCGACGACAAAGTACAGCCCTTCTGCCGCGGCCTCCGAGATCATCCGCTTGGCATCTTCACGTGACCTGTTGCACCGGTACCCAATGCACGTCTCCTCCAACATCCTGTCCAGGACATCATTCAGGAGTAAATGAAGGTGTTTTTGCACCAAGCGGTCGCGCGCCTCGAATATTCCAAGAAGACGCTGTCCGCCCTGACGTTTGGGGATGGCAAACCCAATAGCAGTTCCTGGGTTGAAGACACCGTCGGCAACTTCCCGCCAGCACTCGTCCAAAAGAATCGGTGAAGCAACAAGGGCTTCAAGTTCTTCGGATCCGTCAGCAGTTCTCTCCAGCAAGGAAATCGCCTTCTCAAACCCATGACGATCACGGAGGCGAGGGTCGAAAAAGGGCCGGTTTCGGATTAAGCGGTAGTGGCCAACACCATGCGCCACGTTTCCACCCCGTCCTCGCCCTTTGTAGCCATGCGCATGCAATTCTGAGCAGACAAGAAGAAGGGGCGCCACTGACGCGAGATTTCCTCTCAAATAAAGTGGCCCTATCGTGCCGTTAATATACTGTATCCCGCTACCACTGGCGGATGGCCGCTCACCTTCCTCATAGTGCCAGTAATAGGGCAACAGGCGGACTTCCTGCCACGCGACATCGGAAAGAGGGTCAACAAGGCCGTAAAAGTGTTGGACCCGTTTGGCCAGGGCGTGAAAAAAATCCCCGTTGTCTATAAGCCACCTTCGATTTCTCTTTTTGGGCTGAAACGAAAAGGGCGTGTCAAACTCGAGGCAAATTTCACCATCTGAAAACAGCGAAGGGTCGGTTTCAGCCTCGAGCGTTTCAAGATTTCGTTGGCATTGAGGGCTGACTTCAACCAATTCGAAATTCTTAATAGGCCCGGCGAGTGCATCCGTAAAACAAGAAATTTCCTTTTCTCCTGCCGTAGGGAAGACAATTTCTATTTTGTATTCCTGTCCCTCGGACAACCCTCCGGAAAGCTGTTGCAGGGGGTGAAAGAAAAACAGGTTCTCGACGCTTGGGATTTGCTTGGCGGCGTGCTTGAAAACAGCATTGAAGATGGCGAGGACTGGTTGATGAATCTGGGCTGGTAGGTATCGGGTGTTCTTGAGGGTTACTCGCACAGTCCGCCAGGAGATAGTGCGCAGTCTGTCCCGATACACGCCCATTGCTGCGCTCTAGGTGAGGTAGCAGGCGGGATTTTTACACCACGATGGCATAGGTATCCTCTGGAAGTGCTGCCGGTGGAGTGCCGACAGTTATTCGTCGTGATTGGCTGCTGAGTTTGTAGATGCAGACGAAGCCGGTTTCGAGATGCAATGCATCCAACCGATTTTTCAATTTGTTCTTGAGCCGGCCATCGAGACAACACTCAAAAACACTCTCCTGGACACGGAACCCAAACCCCTCCAGGATCCTGCTGACCCGATTCCTTTCACGATCATCCGACAGGTCGTAAGTGACCACATAGTTCGACGCGGACGACCGACCAGTACGAAATCCCATGAAGATCACC
>CAZLIG010000185.1:1203-4204 GCA_964559415.1 uncultured Rhodospirillaceae bacterium | reverse complement strand
ACGGGCTCTTTTTGTGCTATAGAGAAACCCGGAGTTTCCGGGCATCTCACCCCCGGATAGGCAATTTTGGGGGTAAGCCGCTCTCCTGAGAAGGAGCTTACCCCCACATGTATTTGACGAACACACAGTGCAGAAATGCCAAATTCGAATCGGGAGGCACCAATAAGCTCGCCGATGGAAATGGCCTCTACCTTCATCTCATGCCCTCGGGCACAAAAATCTGGCGTCAGAAATATCGCTTCGGCGGAAAAGAAAACACGCTGACGCACGGGCCTTATCCATTGATTTCATTACTAGAAGCGCGCGATAAGCGTGACGCGGCTAGGAAGCTTCTTCTGTCAGGCAAAGACCCTTCTCAAGCTAAAAAAGACGAAAAACTCGCCGCATCCATCAACGCAGCCACGACTTTCGAACTCGTCGCGCGCGAATGGCACGAATTGAACAAAGACCACTGGTCTCAACATTACGCGATGGACATTCTGCATCGGCTAGAGGCCGGAATATTTCCGCATCTCGGCAGGCGTCCGATTGCCGACATCACTGCTCCGCATCTTCTCGATGCCTTGCGCCGCATCGAACGGCGCGGCGCTGTTGAAGTTGCGCACCGCACGTTGCAGTTCTGCGGACAAGTGTTTCGCTATGCGATTGTGACCGGACGAATGGCGCGCAATCCCGCCACAGACCTTCGCGGCGCGCTTCGTCCGAGCCGACACGAACACTTCGCCGCGCTGGACACGAGAGAGTTGCCGGACTTCCTCCGCGCTCTCGAAAGAAACGATGGACGCCTTTACGCTCAAACGCGCTGCGCCATCCGTATGCTGATGCTGACCTTCGTCCGTACGCGCGAGCTGATCGAGTCCAAATGGGATGAATTCGATCTCAAGGACGCCGAATGGATCGTCCCGGCAGAGCGCATGAAAATGAGGAAGCCGCATATAGTCCCGTTGTCGAAGCAAGCCCTCGCAATCCTGCTAGAGCTGAAGGTTTTGAACGGCGACCGCGAATACGTCTTCGCCAGCGAAGCCCGCCCGCGCCAGCACATGAGCAACAACACGATTCTGTTTGCATTGAAGCGCATGGGCTACCAAGGCCGCATGACCGGCCACGGCTTCCGCGCCCTTGCGATGACGACGATAAAAGAAAAACTGAAATACCGCCACGAAGTCATCGACCGTCAACTCGCCCACGCCCCGGCCAACAAAGTAGACGCCGCCTACGACCGCGCCGCCTTCCTCGACGAACGCCAACAAATGATGCAAGCCTGGGCCGACTACCTTGACAAGGTCGCGGAGACAGGCAAAGTCAGACAGGTAAAATTCGGAAAGATGCCTAGAAGGCAGGCGTAAGGGCCTGTTTCTTTTTCGAACACGAACCCGGTGCTGAGAATGGCGCGTAGTTCAAATGTTTCAAAGCGAATCTATCGGGATCATTTGGCTCTATATAGGTATATTAATGACGCTTCCATATTTTTAGAGATCGTAAGGCCCCATCTCGAAGCGGAAATCCGCCTTTTTTCTTCCGCACCAGCCAAGGAAACCACAAATTTTCGTGTTCCCAAAAAAGGGAAGAAAATACTTAGCCGTAGGAAAAACAAGGATATTATTAACACAATCAAATTTCACGCAGATCGAGGACTATTTGAGACGTTTATTGTCACAATGGTGTCTCGTATGGAAACTCATTTACAAGATTGTCTTCGTCATGCGATTGAGGCATTCTCTGAAAAAATCAGCGTCTTGGCAGGAGAAAAACCTCATATTCCATTAGAACTAGTTTTGTGCGCTGGAGATAAACAACAAATCTTAGCTTCTTTTATTGACCTGAAATGCAAGGATCTGATGTTTCAGTCTCCTCAAGACTATATAAAGCGATTCGAAAAGGTGTTGTCGGTTGAATTGCCGGATGATCTTGTGAAAAAGTATATTGAAATAAAAGCGACTCGCGATGTCCTTATTCACAATCAGGGGATCACAAACGAACTTTATCTGCGAAAAGCAAAGGAACTAGCCCGAGCCTCTGTAGGGGAAGTGATTCCTATCGACAGGAGCTACTTCATTTACGTAGTTGAGACGCTAAAAAAGCTCGCTGGAGCAATAGTTCACCGAGTTGAACAAGCCTATGCCTGATTTAATGTATTGCCCGTTATCCAAACGCCAAATATCCACCACCACAATTCCTTAGCCGCATTCTCCGCAAGTCGTAATCTGGCATAACGTTCCCCAGCAATTGCCAGAACGCTTTCGAGTGATTTTTATGGCGCGTATGGCACAGCTCATGAACAATGACGTAATCAACCAAGGTAATAGGAGCCATAACTATCCGCCAGTTGAGGCGAATGTTGTTATGCGAATCACAGCTCCCCCAGCGCTTGCTTGGATTGGCGACCATTAGCTTTTTAATGTTTAGCTTAAGTTTTTTGCTCCAATAGGCGGTACGATTGTTCAGCTTGATCCGCGCCTGCTTTTTGTACCAAAGGGCGATCTCAAATCGTATTTCCTGCTTTAGATCATTTCCTGACAGCCAGGCATCCTGAATGTTGACGATAAACGTTCGCCCAACAATTTCGGCTTTGGTCTCTTCTCGCTGGTTCCTCGTTACGCGTAACTGGTACTGCTTTCCCCAAAAAGGAATGGCCTCTCCGCTTACGAATTCTCTTGGAGGCAGTTGTCCTCTACATTCTTTAACATCCGCTAGCTTGCGGATGATCCAAGAAGCCCGGCGACGGACTATCTTTTCAACGTCTGCGGTCTTTATACCTAAAGGCGCGATGATACGTAGGGAGAGTTCCGGCTCGACAGAAAGGGCAACGGTACGTTTGCGCTTTTTGCTTCGGTGCAGAACATAAGGAAGCTTCGTATTGCCGATAGTAAGGCTTCTAGACGCCATGTCTCACCTAAGTCTGATGCGTGCCAGATCGATGACCGATCCGACAAGACTTTCGACATTATCTTTAAGATTGGCAACGCGAAGAAGGCGTTTAACCTGCCGCCGCATTTCGCGT
>CAZLIG010000185.1:0-1193 GCA_964559415.1 uncultured Rhodospirillaceae bacterium | reverse complement strand
TGTCTTCTTTATTTTGCCAGTCAATGACGGCCAGCGGCTTCAGCGCGTCAAGGATAGCGCCGGCCAAGTCACGCGCAGAGTCTTGGACAAGGCCGGTGCTATTGAACAAATTGTAAAAGGCAAACTGAACTTCCGACATATTGAGATCGGAGGCGATATTCGACACACCGCGCATTTCATCCCGTATCTGGGTTAGCAATTTAAGCTGTTCTACTGCATCGATACGGTCTTTCTTCAGCGCGTCGATAATCGCCTCTAACCTTTCCTTCAAAGACCGATAGAAAACCGGGTTTTCCTCCAGCTTCAAATTGATTTCATGGCGCAAAGCGTGTTCCATTTCGCTGGCTTTGGCTTCCGGCGTCGTAAGGAGATCCACCGCTTCGTCGAATTGCTTCGAGAAGATAGAGATAGGCTCCATAAGCTGCCGGATGCCGTCAACATTGACGTACTCATCGATGAGCTGACGCACCTTTTCCCCACAATCGGAAAGGTCAAGGCTTTCGTCTCTAAACCTATTGCGGGCCGCTTGCTTGACATCGAACAGCCAACGCAAATCTTTCATGAAGCGCAGGCCAGCCGGGTCGGGTAGAACCATGTCTAGGCTTTGGCTGAAACGTTGTAGAGCTTGATTGAATTCGGCGCGTTTATCTTCGGGCTCTAAAAGCTTAAGAACAGCCTCCATGTCGTCGCGCTTGATGCCTTGGAAAAAGCGCATGACGGCCTGATGCCGTGATTCCAGCCGGGGCAGTTCATCGCCCTTGGGCAACATGGCGTTTGAAACATCGTCGCTCTTGAAATCCTCAAGGGCTTTCTGCAAATCGCGAGAGATGCCCCAGTAATCGACAACAAGCCCATAGCTCTTGGCCTCGCCCGCCTTACGATTCACGCGAGCAATGGCTTGCAGCAAGGTGTGCTCTTTAAGAGGGCTATCGAGATACATGACCTGTTCGACGGGCGCATCGAACCCCGTCAGCAACATGTCGCAGACAATAAGAATCGCTAATGGATCGTCCTTATTTTTGAACTGATCTTCGATAACCGTCTTGTGTTGCTCTTTCGGAACGGCGACATCCCGGAATCTCTTTGGATCGTTGTGCCCGATAGACATAATCAATGCCGACTTCGGAGCGTTCAGGCTGTCCAGCGTTTCCTTATAAAGCACAGCCGCTTCGCGATTTACCGCCACTATCTGC
>CAZLIG010000184.1:0-4231 GCA_964559415.1 uncultured Rhodospirillaceae bacterium | reverse complement strand
AAGAACAGGCTCTCGGGGGGTCGGCTTGAAATCTCCATCAGCGCCGACAGCATAAGCGAGAGCTGGTGGCACTCGTGATTTGCGGTTTGGCTCTTTTCAACAATCTCTTTGGTCAATGCGTCGAGTTTTTCTTCCAGGGCTTCCTGCTCGACTTCTTTTTCCTGTAGCGTTTTGGCGGAGGAGATCAGGCGCTCCCGAAGCGAGGCGAGGTCTTGATTCGCTTCGACCGCGACCACATCCAGAGCTTCTTGCTCGTGCTTTTTTTCGGTGATCTGCTCTTCGACTTTTTGAAGGTGCTTGTCCTGCTTTGCAAACACAGGAACAGACACGCAGCAAAGGATCACAGTCGAGGCGAAAAGGAGGGAACGGATGTTCATTTCCGCATGAGGAGGCTATTACCGGTCATTGAGTCGGGCTTTGGCATTTGCATCAAATCCAGGACGGTCGGGGAAACATCAGCCAGCTTGCCGTCCTTAAGGCCTGTGACGCCCTTGGCGTTAACTATCATCGCCGGAACCTTATCGAGCGTGTGGGCAGTGTGCGGGCTTTTGGTCTTCTCCTCGAACATATGCTCGCAGTTGCCGTGATCCGCCGTGAGGAAAACGACACCGCCTGCTTTCTCGACTGCCGCGAACAGGCGGCCCAAGCATTCATCGACAGTTTCGACCGCTTTGATGGCGGCTGCGAGGACGCCCGTGTGGCCCACCATGTCGGGGTTTGCGTAGTTCAGGACGATCAGGTCGAAAGTACCGGCGTCAATTGCTTCGACGACATTGTCGGTCACGGTGCGCGCGGACATTTCGGGCTGCAAATCGTAGGTCGCGACTTTTGGGGAGGGTATGAGAATACGATCTTCGCCGGGGAATCGGTGTTCACGTCCGCCGTTGAAAAAGAACGTGACGTGCGGATACTTTTCGGTTTCCGCAATGCGTAGCTGTGTAAGTCCCGCATTGGAGACGACCTCGCCAAGCGTGTTGTCGATCTGCTTGGGAGGAAAGAGCGCCGTCATGTACTTTTTGAGCTCCTCGGAGTATTCGATCATTCCTGAGACCGCTGCAAAATTGACGACCTTCTCGCGCTTGAAGGCGTTGAAGGCCGGATCGCAGAAGGCAGTCATAATCTCGCGCGCGCGGTCGGCACGGAAGTTTGCAAACAGGATACCATCGCCGTCTTTCATGCCTGCGTAGCCGCTTACGGCAACGGGTTCCACAAATTCGTCGGTGATGCCGCACTTGTAACTGGCTTTGATGGCCTGCACGGGGTCTTTTGCGCGCTCCCCTTTGCCGAGCGTTAACAGGTCATAGGCTTTTTGAATTCTCTCCCAGCGTTTGTCGCGATCCATTGCGTAATAGCGGCCGCAGAGGGTGGCAATTCTTGCGTCTTCGATGTCGCGAATTTCTTTTTGAAGCTTCGCGATGTGCTCGGCGGCGCTTTGAGGGGGGGTGTCGCGGCCATCAAGGAATGCGTGGATGGCGACGGGAACCGACTTGCCTACAATTTGCGCAAGCACCGCGATGTGTTTTTGGTGTGCGTGGACGCCGCCGGGGGAGGCCAAGCCCATAAGGTGACAGGTGCCACCGCTTCTTTCGAGCGCCGCGATAAAGTTTTGCAGGGCGGGAACGTACTGGAGCTTTCCGTTTTCGATAATCTGGTCGATCATCGGCAGGTCTTGGTAGATAACGCGGCCTGCGCCGAGGTTCATGTGGCCTACTTCGGAATTGCCGAATTGTCCGCCCGGAAGGCCCACATGCTGTTCGGACGCCTCAAGCAGGCCGTGAGGGCATTGGTTCCAGTATTTCGAGTAAACGGGGGTGTTGGCGCGAGTTATGGCGTTGTCGGGCGCATCTTCCCGAAATCCCCATCCATCGAGGATACAAAGAACTACTGGCCGTGGACGACTGCTCATACCGCACCGAAACAGGAAGATTTGACCTGCCTTTTGTAGTGAACTAGGGTCGAAAGCTCAATACCATATCCAAAGCAGTATGTGCCTATGTCAAATTTAAACCCGGAATCTCAATGGTTTGGCTTTCGCCGCGTTAAAGCAAGCGAGAAGACCGGGCTTGTGCGCGAGGTCTTTTCATCGGTCGCGGGCCGTTATGACTTGATGAACGATCTGATGTCCGCAGGCTTGCACCGACTATGGAAAAATGCGCTTGTTCGGCGCATGGCTCCCAAGGCCGGGATGACGTGTCTCGATGTGGCGGGGGGGACTGGAGATATTGCGCTGAGGCTTTGGCGGAAGACCAACGGCAAGGCGAAGGTTATTGTTTGCGATATTAACCCCGAGATGCTTGAGCAGGGGAAGAACAAGGCGCTCGATCAGGGCGTGGTTTCCGGGATCGAGTGGGTTGAAGGGAATGCGGAAAAGCTGCCGTTTGCCAACAAAAGCGTCGATTTGTATTCGATTGTGTTCGGGTTGCGGAATGTCACGCACATTGACAAGGCGCTACGCGAGGCGGCGCGGGTTTTGAAACCCGGAGGGCGTTTTTTCTGCATGGAGTTTACCTCCGGCGTGATGCCGGAGTTGAAGCCTTTTTATGAAGCTTACTGTCTGAATGTTATGCCGGTTTTGGGGGATTTTGTCGCTCAGGATCGCGGCGCGTATCAGTATCTTGCGGAAAGCATTCTCAAATTCCCTGCTCAAGGTGAGCTTGCTGCGCGCATGGAGAAGGCCGGGTTGAGGGATGTGAGGTGGACAAACCTTACCGGTGGGATTGCGGTTATTCATGAAGGGAAACGTCCTCATTAAGGGAGTTTTTACTCTCCCTTAACCGAACGTTTTGAGTTTTGGACAATAATCGGGAAAAGCGAAACTGGTATCGTTTCTTTCCGATGATCTTTTCCAGCAGAAAACTTAGCGCTCTTGTCGGCGTGCCCGTCACACTGGCAAACCGATATGGCTTGCCTGCCGAGGAACGATTTCGGGGCGACGTTTATCCCGATTTTTCGGAGGACGAACTCAGCGCAAGAGAGGATAGTCTGCGGGAAGTTCTGATGCCCGTGGGGAAGATACCGGAGCGCTGCGACTGGCTGAGCATCTATGCGAATCTCGGGACAATTTGGCACGTTTCCAAAAACAAGTCAGGCGGATGGACGGATGAGGCCTTAAGGATTGGGCAAGAGCTGTTTGGCGCGGCTATCAATGACATCAAAGGGTCCGTGCACAGCATAGGGGCAGTCATTGTTCCCAGTTCGCCCCGGTTAGGCTCGACGGAGTTTTGGAAGGCGTTTACCGCAGGCGTGCCTGTTTCAGCCGATCGAGAGAAGAACCTTGAAGGGATTCTTCAGCTCCATGAGACCGGCCACGTGCTTTTCCCTTTCACGCTTGAAGAACGGGAGGATTTGGGGGTCGCCTATCGGTATGAAGCTTATGCGGATTGCTTTGCTGTAGCTAAATACCGTGAGCTTGGGGGGCCGTGGACCGATATTCACGACTTTATTGCGGGAAGACGGTTGGCCGCTTTTCTCGATTTTTCGACGCCTTCTTACTGTACCGCAGCTGCTTGCGAGGCGGCGCTTGAGGGGAAACCTTTCCCAAGGCTTCCGGAGGTTCTCGATCCATTGCGGGAATTACAGATTCGCGTGATCGACAATCTGCGCGGCGTTGACCGGCACGGATGGGATTCCGCCACCTATCGCAAGAAATGCAAGACGATCCGGTTTGGCGGCGTTGAAATTGCCGACGTGTGGAACCTTCAGCATGACAGCTTTTATGATATTCTGGCCCGGTTTCCGGCTGAAGAATTGATAAAATCCGTTAGTCGCGTCCTCAAGTGGACTATTTCCGAGCAGGTTCGGATCGAGGGAGAAAAGACGCTGCAAGCTTTCACTCTTCTTTGCAGTCCAAACAGCGACGATGCCCGGCCTAAGGCAGAATTGCTTTTCGGTGCGGCAAGATTGGATGAAAATTCTTCGGCAGGGCTTTTGAATTAACCTTTTCGGGTTGCTATTGCTGCTGGCGTCTTAGCCATCTCGGGCATAACGATAGGTTAACTAAGCGAAAACGCTTGCTTTCTTGGGCTGTGGGGGTTATTTACGGCTCCTTCGCGCGCCGAGGCCTTTTGGACATGCCCGGCCGCTAAACACTAACAAAGGATAGAAAAATGCCCAAAATGAAGACCCATAGCGGGTCCAAAAAGCGCTTCCGCGTCACCGGTACCGGTCACGTCAAGGCTGGCGCTTCTCACCGCCGCCACTTTATGCGCCGCCGTTCTCAGAACACCAAGCG
>CAZLIG010000183.1:2087-4236 GCA_964559415.1 uncultured Rhodospirillaceae bacterium | reverse complement strand
GGTTCAAAGAGCGGCTGACTATCATCTCGCCAGATGCTACTCTTCAAGATTTGCCTGGTCTTGTGGCAAAGGATTCGACTTTTGCCGCATTCGCCGGAGAGTTTCTGCGACGCGTGGCTACGGGTGTTGACCGGTTGCTTGTGGAGACAACCGAGGTTGACGAGAAAATGCTTTTTGGACTTGCCGAAGGAATGAAGAAAGTAGTGGCAGACCTTTCCGTCGGGGAGACGGCAGTGATCCAATTGCCGAACGGTTCTCAGTACATTGTCCAAAAAGGCGAAGGTACGAAAATTCGGTTGCGTACAATGCAGTCGGAACACGTTACGGCAGATGGGGAACGTGTTGCGTTGCCTTTTTCTGAAGAGTCGGACGGCACACAGCGTGTGACGCATCTTTTGCCAGCTTTGCAGCCTATAAAGGAGCAACTTGGTGTGTATGTGATTGACGAGATCGATCGCAGTCTTCATCCATTACTGGCGAAAGGGTTCGTGCGGAGTTTTCTGCAGACTTGCGCCGCGCAGGGAGGGCAGTTGATTGTTACAACCCATGAGACGGCTTTTCTTGATCTCGACCTTCTTCGCAGAGATGAAATCTGGTTTGCCGACAAGAAGATGGATGTCGGAAACACAGAGTTGTATTCATTGGCTGACTATAAGGTGCGTACGGATCTAAAGATCGACAAGGCTTATCTCCAAGGTCGGTTCGACGCAATCCCACCTATTGAGACGGAGTTGCCGGGGTGGGTCTGCGCGATCATGGACGAGTTAAAACCCAAGAGCGAGAAACCTTCTGAGGAGTCGCTGTGAGTCTTATCACTCGACCGCAAGTTAATATCGGGCGCGGTGAACGCGGACAGCGCGATGACCGTATGTTCGTCGTGGCGGCCGAAGACACGTACGCGCCTGAGCAGTACTTTAAATTCCTGCCCTTTCGACGCGTCAAAGTGATTGTCTTGCCGACACCGGGAGGTTCGGGGTTGTCGTCTCCCCGGCACGTCGTCGAACGATTGAAGGAAACGTTCCTTGCGGCGCGGCTAAAAAAACAAGTCCAGCGCGACGACGAGTTTTGGGTCTGCATCGACACCGATCATCACATTGGCGACAACCATCTGAAAGGGACCGTGCAGGCATTGGACGATGCAGCCCAGACTGGTTTTGAGATAGCTGTGAGCAACCCTTGCTTTGAACTGTGGCTGCTACTACACCATGAGGATGTGACGGACGCAACTGCTTTTCCAAATGCCGATGCCGTTGACCAAGCACTGAAGCGCCGTCCGGGTGGCTACAACAAGACTGCGATTCGTGAGGATATGTTTCCGTTGTCGCTGGTTCCAGATGCCATTAGAAGAGCAAGAGCCCTTGAGAGTAACCCAGACGATCCAAAAGGCCACTGGCCTGAGACTGTCGGCACACGCGTCTATCGCCTTTTGGAACGCATTCTCCCTCCAACGCCATGAGTGCCATCAAAATCCAGAATGCTCTCGAAAAGGAATTCGCTCGGAAGCGGGTGGTATTCTGGTATGACGAATCGGCGGAGTGGTGGCCGGAGTTTGACGGGATCGAGATTCCGGGTGTTGAGAAGGTGACCGTCCAGAACAACGAGTTCGCCATCAAGCATCGGATTGCCCGTGATAAGCCGCAGCAGAAGATGCTGATCTATTTCCGCGGGCAGCGGCAACCGCCGGACACACAAAATTGGTTGCTCGATCAATTGTTGCTCTATGGACCGCCCTTCTCTCCTGACCGCGCTTCGCTGGCGCTGATTGACGCCGGGTTGCCGCCGGAATACAAGCCGTTGACGGCCCAGCACCTGGAGTTTTTCCGCAGTAATGAGCGTGTCGGCAAACTGAAGGAGTTGCTGGTGGCCGGTGACGGCGAGGCCGTCGTACGGGTGAAGATGATCAGCGTAATTTGTCGCGCCGAGCCGACGGTGGATACGCTTTTGCTCGTTCTCCTGAACGATTTGGCCGCCGGCAAGGCGGAGCGCTGGACTCAGATTGAGAAGTTCGGCCTAGCGGATGCCTGGTGGAAGCAGGTCGCGGCGGCATTCGGGTATGTGACGGCAACGCCGACGCTGTTGGATTTCGTCCTTTGCCTCTTCCGGGCGGTGACGCCGTTGGGGGCCATTATCAGCATTGACCAGCGACAGG
>CAZLIG010000183.1:890-2077 GCA_964559415.1 uncultured Rhodospirillaceae bacterium | reverse complement strand
AGGCGGTTGTCTTCATAAACCGTTGGAAGGACAGCGAGGAACACCGGACGTCGTTCGAAAAGTTGTCCGAGCGCGTTGAAGGCATGCTGAATGTCAGCGCCACCTTGAATCAGTTGGCGGATGTGCGGCCGCTGCTGACACATGAGACGTACCGGTTGATTGATGTGCGGATTCTCGCGGATCTCCGGGATGGGTTGGTCAATCGCACCCTGCCGGCGGCTGAGGCGCGTCAGCGGGCAGATGCGCGGGCGGGATTGCATTGGGCCCGGCATGACAAAGGGTTGCTGTCGCTTTACCGCGCCCTGGCCGATGCGGCCGAGCTGATCGAGGCATTGCCCCGGCTGGACCTGACGATTGAATCCTTTGATGCCGGCCTTGAAAAATACGCCACGACGTGGTGGCGGATCGACCAGATTTATCGGCGGTTCATCTTCCATTTTACGGAGTCGAATCAGCCGGCGCTGCTGGAAAAGTTGGCGTCGCGCGTTGAAGGGCTCTATGTCAACGAGTTCCTTGGCACGTTGGCACAGCGGTGGCAGGAGTGGGTTGACCGTTGTACGCAATGGAAAAGCGGCACCGTGGCCAATCAACGTGACGTGATTGCCCGTTTTGTGCAACCGAAGGTTGCTGAAGGCCGGAAGGTGCTGGTCATCGTCTCCGACGCGTTACGGTACGAGGTCGGACGCTCCCTTTTAGAGCGTATTCTCGGCGAAGACCGGTGGACGGGCGAGATCCGGCCTTTGCTGGGTTCGCTTCCCTCCACCACCCAACTTGGAATGGCGGCGTTATTGCCGCAGACGACGTTGGAGTTTGCTTCGAACGGGAAAAAGGTCTTGGCGGAAGGCGCAAACACGGTCGGCTTGTACGCCCGTAGCAAAGTCCTGGCCGCAGGGTTCAAGGACAAGGCCAGCGCCATATCGTCCGCTGACTTCCTTGCGCTCAATTCCAAGACCGAGGGGCGTGAATTTTCCCGGGCTAACGACGTGATGTTCGTTTACCACAACATTATTGATGCCGTGGGAGACAAACGGGACACGGAACATAAGACCTGTGCTGCGGCCGAAGATGCCATCGAAGATATTGTGCGGTTGCTCAAAAAGGGCGCGGCGATGAACATCAGTCATTTCATCGTGACCGCTGACCACGGATTCCTTTATCAGCACGAACCGCTGGTTGAAAGCGATTTC
>CAZLIG010000183.1:0-862 GCA_964559415.1 uncultured Rhodospirillaceae bacterium | reverse complement strand
TAGCCATTGCAGAACCCTATGGCGCGGTCCAGTATCAGCGGCGCTGCATTGCGGCGCCGTCAGTTCCAAATGAACCGGGGCTGAAAATCTTCACAGCCCTACAGTTGGGGCTGGGCGGAGAATTGCAGTTCGGTTTCCCGAAAGGTGTGCAGCGTTTGCGCCTCCAGGGCGCGGGAAGCCGGTATGTGCATGGCGGGGCGTCGTTACAGGAAGTGGTCCTGCCCTTGCTTGAAGTGAAAAAAGAGCGCGCAAGCGATATCGGCAAGGTGGATGTGGACATCATGCGCACCGGCCAGCAAATCACCACGGGTCAGGTGAGTATCACCTTCCTGCAGGCGGAGCCGGTTGGCGAGAAATGCCTCGCACGGGAATTACGTGCTGGGTTTTACTCAAAGAGTGGAATCCTGATCAGCGATGCCAAGTTGTTGAAGTTCGACGCGACGGCCGAGGATGCGCGGCAGCGCGAACGCCGCGAGCAATTTGTGTTCAGTCGCGAAGCGGACGCTTTCAATCAACAGGAGATCCTGTTGCGGCTCGAAGAACCCGTGGCCGGCACGGCGCAGTTTGCGCTTTATCAAGAATTCGCCTTCACCATGCGGCGCGCGTTCGAAAGCGATTTCGACGAATCCTGAACCTTTAAAAGGATGCCATGACACCTCTGGACCAGAAAATCAACCGGCATTTTCCGGGATTGGTTGTCCGCAAAGACTTAACCAAGACGGTCAAAGGCAATGCCATTGTCCCCACGTACGTGTTGGAATACCTCTTGGGACAGCACTGCGCAACGGACGATGAGGCATCCATCCTGAGCGGCATTGAGACGGTCAAAAATATTCTGGCCAAGCATTTCGTTCACCGGAAC
>CAZLIG010000182.1:0-4236 GCA_964559415.1 uncultured Rhodospirillaceae bacterium | reverse complement strand
ACTTTTGCCCTTTCGTGAATGACGGGTATAGACCTATCCTCTGCCGCTCGCAAAACATACAAGCCCTTGCGAGCCGTGGAGTTTAAAGATGATGAAGCGCGTTATTATCATTCCGTTTGTGCTGCTTTTGTCCGGTTGTGTCGGATATGCGAAAAAGACGGATTACGAGTACGAAAAGCTCTGTGAAGCGCTTGCAAAAAAACAGAACCGCTCGGAAGAGTGGAAAGCCGACTGTGCCGAGCAAAAATTCGCTTTCGATCAAGGAATCCGCGCCGAGATTGCGCATTTCCCCGATCCCGCCTTTTGTGAACTCTCCTTGGCCCAATACGGAAAGCCCCCAGGTGCTGTCGCAAATCAGATAGTCATGGAGCGCCACATAGACTGCAAACCCACGATCTCCAAAGTCGTCAAGGAGGCATTGGCTAAGGCTCCTACGGAACAGATTTGCGTCTTGTGGTATCTCAGAAAAGAACATCCGCTCGCCATGGCGGAGATCGACGCCCACGTTGAAAGCAATCTATTGGACTGCGAAATTCCGATTAGAAACTTCGAAGAACTGGAAAAAAAAGGTGCACGGAAACGTCACGGTACGATGATGATGGTGAGGCATCCACGCGGAACAAGTTGTCATACCACCGGCCCGTCGATTCTTTGCTACTAGGCCATGTCAATTTACACTTCAGCGCATGGGGTGGGAGTAGGGGTGCCTCTAACAGTTGAGTATGACTCTCAATGCTCGAATCTGACTTGCAGTCAGCAAGCCGCTGAAAATATCGATAAATGCATTTTTTCCAGAATTGTTTCCGCCATTTTTGCCGGGAGTAGCGATTTTCCCAACATAGAGCCATGCTTTCACTTGGCACCCTTACTCGCCACACGGTAAAAGAACCCTATGAAACATCTAAGCCCCCGAACGGTCTTTTTCCTGATCCTCGCCACCGTCCTCCTCGCCACGCATACGTACATCTGGCAACGGGTGAGCGCCTACCTCCAGTTAAGTTCGGGCCAGAGGCAAACCGCAGGCTTGGTCCTGGGCCTTCTCGCCGTGCTAACTCTCGTCGCTTATCCTGTAAGCCGCGCTCTTCCGCGCGAAGCCGCAGGCATATTTATGTGGATCGTCTTTCCGTGGCTTGGAATCCTTTTGATTTTCGTCACGGTTTTAATCATCGCCGACACAGCGTGGATGATTAAAAGCCTGTTCCTTGGCGAGCTACTTCACAACGTTGCGCGCCGAGAATTTCTTGCCCGATCATTTGGAGTCGCCGCTTTATGTGCCACGGCTCTCTTAAGCGCCGCGAGCCTCTGGTACGCGCTGCGGCCCGTAAGCGTTAAGGCGCTAACAATCACCCTCGACCGTCTTCCCAAAGCGCTCGATGGACTCCGCATCGTCCAAATCACCGATATGCACGTAAGTCCAATGGTGAACGAAAGATGGGTGCGCGACATCGTTAATAAAGTGAATGCGCTCTCCCCCGACGTTATCGTGATTACAGGGGACCTCGTTGACGGCCCTGTCAGCGACCTTGCCCCTTTTATCGCTCCTCTGGCCGACCTCAAAGCCCGCCTTGGTGTATATTTCACCACAGGAAACCACGAATTTTATTCGGGCGTGGAGTCGTGGTGCCGCCATATAGCCGCGATGGGCATCCGCGTGCTGCGCAACGAACGGATTTCTCTTACGCTGAACGGCGAAACATTCGACCTCGCCGGAACTGAAGATTACGGAAGTGGCCGCGCAAATCTCGCTCAAGCGCTGAGCGGGCGCAGCCCGGAAAGGCCGTTAATTCTTCTCGCCCATCAGCCGGTGGAAATAGAAGCAGCCGCCTCGCATGGCGTGGACCTTCAGCTATCGGGACACACACACGGTGGCCAGATTTGGCCCTTCAACTCGCTTGTACTTTTGCAACAGCCTTACGTTCGCGGTCTCTACCGCCGAAACCACACGCAAATCTATGTCAGCGCGGGCACAGGCTATTGGGGTCCTCCAATGCGCCTTGGCACCAGCGCCGAGATAACGCACATAACATTGCGTTCCGCATAAACTTCGTCGGACAAGCTCGTCACAAGACTGTTCGTCCCGCAAATAGGGCGATAAGGAGAAACACGACGAACAGGATGACGAACAGATAGAAGATAACGCGCGCAATCTCTGCCGCGCCCGCCGCGATTCCGGTAAAGCCGAAGACGGCGGCAATCAATGATATAACGAAGAAAAAGAGGGCCCATCTAAGCATGAGTTCATCCTTTCTTCTGCGATGTTCCGTGATACGTTATTGCAAAGCGCCTTAAATTGTTGTCGAGAAAAGGGCGGCAAACCATAACGCCGCCATAAATTCTTAAGCAGGGCGGGGCAAAACTTCCATCCTGTATCCGACGCCCGGTTCAGTAATGATCAACTGCGGCCTCGAATGATCGGGTTCTATTTTGTCGCGCATTTGCCCGACATAAACGCGCACATACTGCGTGTCGTTCCCATGCGCAGGCCCCCATATCTCGTGCAAGATTTGGCGGTGTGTGAGCATCTTGCCTCGATTAATCATGAAGAACCGCAAAAGATCGTACTCCTTCGGCGTCATCATGATTTTCTTGCCCTCGAGATAAACCTCGTGCCTCACAAGGTCCATCCGGATAAATCCATTCACTAGTTCCGGTTCACCCGCCTGCT
This sequence comes from uncultured Rhodospirillaceae bacterium, assembly GCA_964559415.1. GTDB lineage: Bacteria > Pseudomonadota > Alphaproteobacteria > UBA9219 > UBA9219 > CAIXLI01. The sequence goes on along the minus strand of CAZLIG010000182.1, from coordinate 1,571 downwards.
GAACGGCGGCCTTGCGTAAATTGGCATTGATGCGCGACATCAACACATTGGTATTAAATGGTTTTACAACGTAGTCGTCCGCCCCGAGATCAAGCGCGGCGCAAATCTCCTCGTCATCCGAGCGTGCGGAAAGAACGACGATCGGCACATGCGACCAGACGCGGATTTCGCTAATAACATCCTTTCCATCCATGTCGGGAAGCCCTAGCTCAAGGAGTACGAGGTTAGGTTTTATGGATGCACACATCCGAATGGCCTGACGGCCGGAATCGCTTTCCTCGGTCCTGAAATCGGACGCATCAAGGAAGGTTCCAAGCATCTTGCGAACCTGCGGCTCATCGTCGATGACAAGAATAGTGTTCTTCTTTTCGTGCATGACGCCTCCGATGTCGATTGTCGATGCGAAGGGTAAACATTTTAAAGTCCGAGAGGGGACCCGGACCGTTCAGGCGGCCGAATGTCCGCGATTCAAAAAACAGCAAAAACAAAAACTAAAACGAAGAGGGTATGTCAATGTGCCTCAATTTTATAAAAATAATATCCGATTTATGCGCTCTTTACTACAACCGCAAGGCGCAGATGCAGCACTTCGAAAGGAAGTTTTCAGATCTCTAAAGTCTACGCAATTTTTGGTGCGATTAATACGATCCGATCCGGAATCACATCGGGGTGGGCCGGTGCGCATAACTGCGCGCCGGAACTTACATATTACGAGTGGTGGCCCTCTCTAGTCGGGCTGCTGCACGATGGGCAAGCCGAATCGTCGCCCATTTTTTCAATATCGCTTATGCGTTCTTCGGCTTCTTCGCGTTCCATGCCGTATTTTTCTTTCAGCCTGCCATAAAACTGGTCGCGATGCCCTTCGAACAACGCGATGTCGTCGTCCGTCAGTTGGCCCCACTTCTCCTTAATCTTGCCTTTGATTTGGTCCCATTTTCCTTCCATTTGTTCCTGATTGATCATGGCAACCTCCTTCTTCGGGATTTATAAAATCTATCAAAGGCGCCGATAAAGACTCCATGCGGCGTGCCGCAGCACCGCATAAGCGGTACATAAATAAGACTACTCAGGCATTTTTCTTCGTGCGGTCTGGGTCTCGGGTCCCAGCCCTCTTGCGGACTGGCTCTTCTGGCCTTGGCCGCCTGTGACTTTCGCTTTTCCTTCGGCGACCGCTCTCTGAGGCCTGCCGCGCAAGGCTCGTTGCTCACGCGTGGCAACTGATGAGGATGACGATGTCCGGCGGCCAGATTTTGTAGAGCCTGCTGATGATCCCAATCCTGTTCCCATGCCTGATCTTGCTCCTTTACGTGATGGTGTACGAGTTAGCGAGTTTTTAGACGTGCGCGAACCGGCTTGGGATGAACGGGTGGTTTTTCGTGCGCCCGAGCGCCGGGTTGAGGCGCCTTTTCGCGATGCACTTCTTGAAGCCTCACCAGGTCGCACTCCGGCACGCATACCTGTTCGCGAGGACACCGTGCTAGCCTTCTTCGACGCTGCCGTTGCCCTTGGGCGAGTCTTTTTGCCGCCACGCTCCTTTTCGCTTTAATTTCCAACCAAACGCCGCGCTCGCC
>CAZLIG010000181.1:0-4324 GCA_964559415.1 uncultured Rhodospirillaceae bacterium | reverse complement strand
TTGGCACTTTTCGGCAATCGCCCAGAAACCATCCGCATTGAGGCTGGCGCTGCCCACAAGGACGCCATCCACCTCATCCTCGGCAAGGATTTTTTCGGCGTTGGCTGGCGTGACTGAACCGCCATAAAGAACCCGGACTGTTTCGCCAATCTCGCCTAAGACCTTGCGGATCGTTTTGTGGACTGTCACGACATCTTGAGGTTCCGGCGTCTGGCCGGTTCCAATGGCCCAAACAGGCTCATAGGCAATAACGAGATTCGCCGTCTTAACCTTTTTTGGCAACGATTCGCGGAGCTGCTTCTCGACAATATCCGAAGTCGTTCCCGCCTTAAGATCGTCTGCTGTTTCGCCCACACATACAATGGTCGTAAGCCCGGCTAACTGGGCCGCTTCTACCTTTCGGGAGATGAGTTCGTTCGTCTCCCCATGCCCGTAGCGGCGTTCGGAATGGCCTAGAATCATATAGCGACAGCCCAAATCGACGAACATTGCCGCGCTCAGATCGCCTGTATAGGCGCCATGGGTTGCTGTGTGGCAGTCTTGGGCCCCGAGCATGATGGGGGTTCCGAGAAGGGCTTCTCCGATAGCCCAAGTGAGCGTGGCAGGGGGGCAAAGAACAATATCAAAGTTAAGAGGGCGGGCCGCTTCCGCCTGTTCTACGATGTCGCGGGCCAATACGAGTCCCGAGGTTAACCGCCCGTACATCTTCCAATTTCCAACCACCAAGCGGCGTCTTCTAGACATCTTGCCCTCGTCAGAATTGTTGCTTATGCAGAATCGTACCTTTATCATATCGCAGCGTTCAAGGTTATAAATTTCTGAAAGGCGAATTATGCTTCAGTCGATGCGCCAGTTGGCACAGTCTTGGGTGGTCAAAGGCCTGATGGGTTTCCTCATCGTGAGCTTCGCCATTTGGGGCATAGGAGACATATTCAGAGGCAATGCGCTGCGCAAGGCGGCGGCAACGGTTGGCGACACTGAAATCACCGTGCAGGATCTTAATTTCTTGTTCGACAAAGGATTAGCCGACGCGCGCCGCGTCCTGTCGCCGAACCTCACTGCCGAGCAGGCGATGCAGCTTGGTCTTTTGGACCATGTCCTCGACCGAGAGATCAACAGCAGACTGATCGACATGGAAGTCGCCCGCCAAAACATAAGCGTGGGTCCTCAGGCTGTGCTCGACCTTCTTGCCAATGAACCGCAGTTTCGTACCAAGGAGGGGAGTTTTAATAAAGCGCTTTTCCGACAGTATCTCGAGCAACAAAGAACGAGCGAAGGCGCTTTCTTCGCTCAGCAACAGCAGTCTTTGGCGCGTCAGATTGTTCTGAGCGCGGTTCAAGGATCGGCGGTAGCGCCCCAAGCCGCTGTCGACGCTTTATACAAGGCGCGCGCGCAAAAACGCGTTCTCGATGTTGTGAGAGTCGACCCCTCGAAGATCGCGAGCATTCCGGTGCCGGATGATAAGGCGCTGAATAATTTCTATAATGGCCATCAGGATATGTTTGCAACGCCCGAGTATCGCAGCATTACCGTCGCAACGCTTTCAACCGAGGTGCTTGCCAAAGATATAACCATCTCGGACGAGCAACTTCAAAAAGAATACGAGGCGAAAAAGGATCGGATTTCGGTTCCTGAAAAGCGCGACCTTATCCAAGTCATAATGCAGAACGAAGAAAAAGCCAAAGAACTGTCAAAACAGGCGCGCACTTCAGGCAACCTCGATGGTGTAGCAAAGACGCTCAAAGAAAATGTCGTTCCCTTGGAAAAGCTTGAACAAAAGTCGCTTATGCCCGACCTGTCAAACGCTGCATTTGCCTTGAGCGAAAACGGAATTTCTGAGCCAGTCAAAACGCAGTTGGGTTGGCACGTTATGCAGCTCAAAAAGATTCTTCCGGGCGGCACCCCCGCCTTCGAGAAGATCAAAGACAAGCTTCGCGAGGAGCTGCGCCACGAGCAAGCTGTCGACGCCGCAACGCGGGTCATTAACCAGCTCGATGATCAGTTGGCAGCCGGTCATTCCCTTGACGATATCGCCGACGACCTCAGGCTCCGTATCATTAAGGTTCCCGCAGTAGATGCAAATGGTCAGACGCCCGAAGGCAAGCAGCCGCAAGAACTGCCCAACAAAGAGCAGGTTCTCAAGGACGCCTTTGCCCAAAATAGCGGAGAGACCAGTCCCGTCGAAGATGACAAAGCGGGCAACTACTACGTAGTCCGCACGGACGAGGTAACTCCCTCGGGTGTGCAACCCTTCGAAAAGGTTAAGGCAAAGGTTGCCGGGGCGTGGAAGGCTCAGGAACAGCAAACAAGAGCGAAAGCCAAAGCGGAAGAAGTTGCCAAATTGTTAAACAAGGGCGAGAAGCTTTCGGCGATTTCTGGCGAGGGCATTTCGACCCGTACCTCTTCCTCCTTGTCGATGCTGGGCGAAACGGACAAGGAAGTTCCCGCGCCTTTGGCAGCTCGCGCGTTTCAGCTTAAGCAAGGTGACGCAATTGCCGAGGAAAGCGATGGAAAGCAGTATGTGATCAGGCTTGTAACGATCACGGACATTGATTCCTCAAAGCCTGACCCGCATAAAGCCGGCATTGCCAACGAGATCAAGAAAGCCGAACACAACGAGCTTCTTGAGCAGTTCGTTCAAAGCCTTAAAAAGACATTTCCTGTGAAGAAAAACATGAATGTGCTGAACAGCATGAAGCAGAGGGAAGAATAACGGGCGAGGCCTTACTTCTGCCTGACCAAATCCCTTAAGGGAACAAGCTCAATTCCTCTTTGAGGGGCGTCCGCAGCCCACGTTTCGATGGCGTCAATCGTTGCGGCATGAGGATGTCCAATGGCAACTGCATGTCCCTTTTGACGCGCAACGCGCTCGGTAATGGATAATTGCCTCCTGATAGCTTCCGGTGATGGATCGTCGTCGAGGAATACATCCCGAACTATCGTAGGAAGTCCTTTTTCTTGCGCGATTTGCGACCCGACCGTTTGCCCGCTTGTCTTGGAATCGAGAAAGAAGAGATTCCTTTCTTGTAAGGTATCGATGACGATGGTCATGCCCTCTGTATTAGCGGTAAACTTGCTTCCCATATGGTTATTCACGCCGTCATAGCCGGTAAAGCTTGCCAATGCCGTTTCAAAACGCACTTGTAGCTCCGCCACCGGCAGACCAACCATAAGCGCCCCCTTGCCGGGCGACTGATGCCCTAAAGGTTCCATTGGCATATGAAGCAATAGTTCATGCCCGCGTTCCCGTGCTTCCTTGCTTTGCTCGCGGGTACGCACTTCATAGGGCAAAAAAGAAAGGGTAACAGCGCTGGGGAGCCGAAGCGCCTTTCCGCTGCTTTTCATCTCCGACCCCATGTCATCGATGACGATAGCGATTCGAGCTACCCGTCCGGGCTGGTGAGGAGGCGGCGGCGCGACCGGGACCGTAACGGCGCCCTTCTCCGAAGATTCTTCAAAAGACGGCCTTGGGGCGACATCCACCCTTTCCGGCTCCTTTGGACTGACTTGCGTAGGTGAAACAGCTGGTTGGAGAGAACGTTGGACTTTAACGGTGACGGAAGGTGCTGAAATCCGGGTATGAGGCGCAAAAAAGACCCACAAACTCCCGGTGAGGAAGACAAGCCAGAAAGCGGCTTTAAGCTTCCTTCGAAACTTCGATTTTTTCATCGACTAATCGGTTGGGACCGGATCGGAATATGAAAGCTTCTTTTTCCCGGGACCCTTTGGGGTGGGCTCGGAAGGAATATCTGAGGCTACTGCGTTCGCCACGGTAAGCAAACGCATAGATTCCATGTCTCTTCTGTTGTTTTGCGGCTTAGGAGTCTCGCCTTCGCCGTGGGGCCTTTCATTCAGCCAAACGAACTCCTTTTCGGCCTCTTCGCGTTCGTTCTCCGTCGATGTCGCAACCAAAGCGGTCAGAACAGACACTGACACTCCCAAGAACCTTGCGAGGTCCCTCTGCCGCTCTTTCTTCGAATTTTGAACTAACTCTAAGTCTTTCAGATCGGGCGGTACACCAAGAGCCTCGCGGGCCATAACTCTTTCTTCGGGCTTTTTCGAGGTGGACCATCCGACAAACATATCGAGCTGATCTTCGGTGAAGTTATGCAAATACTTTTCCAGGACTTCAGGCCGAACCTGCCACTCATGGCATAAATTCACAAAATCATCATTTTCCTCATTCAAATGAGGATTATTCTCTTCCATCTCATTCTGAGGTACGGGCCTTTTGTTTGGATTTTTTGGCGGCAAGTCAACCATGGCAGCTCGCTCCTCTTTGAGTCTTAGAACGTTGCTTCTCATACTTACATTATACAAGTTT
>CAZLIG010000180.1:682-4327 GCA_964559415.1 uncultured Rhodospirillaceae bacterium | reverse complement strand
TGCTTCGGGATACGGCGGAGCCTGTGGCGCAGTGGGTTTCGGAAATCGGGACGCGGACTGATACCGCCGATAACGGGATTGGGCGCATTCGCATTCCGGTGCATGAGCTTTATGCCCAGCCGAAGGCCACGCAGAAGCTGCTTGACGATGCGATTGTCAATGTTGAGGAGTGGCTGATCAACAAAGTCGCGGGCAAGTTCTCGCGGGCGGAGAACAATGCGTTTGTGGTTGGCGACGGGATCGGGATGCCGCGAGGGTTTACGAGCTATACCGCCGTCACGGCCGACGACGCAACTCGCGCATGGGGGACGCTGCAATACGTGGCGACCGGAGTTAACGGCGGGTTCTCGACTTCGACGCCTGCGGACTGCTTGTTCGACCTGATGCACAAGCTCAAGGTTGGTTATCACCCGGATGCGGTTTGGATTATGCCTCGCGCGGTGGCGGATGCTGTTCGCAAGTTTAAGGACTCGACGCAGGCTTACATCTGGCAGCCGGGATTGCAGCAAGGGCAGCCTGCGACGTTGCTCGGATTCCCGGTTGTTCTTGGCGAGGATATGCCTGCGGTGGCTACGGGGAGCTTCTCGGTGGCGTTCGGGAATTTCAAGGAGGGCTATACGATCGTCGATCGGCTGGGGATGCGGATTTTGCGCGATCCTTATACCGGCGCGCCGTTTGTGAAGTTCCGATGCACCAAGCGGACGGGCGGCGATGTCGTCAACTTTGAGGCCATTAAGCTTCTCAGCTTCTCGGCCTAATAATTCTGTTTTTTTAAGGAGTGATTTTTCATGGCACTACGCGATCTTTTACGTCAACAAGTGGTTATGCAATCCCTTGCGCCTGCTGCGAGAGTTAATGGCGTCGCGACAGGGGCGGCTGTCGATCTTAGGGGATATGATGGCGCGGTTATTGCGGTTTCGTTCGGCGCTTATACCGATGGGACGCATACGCCGACCATTGTTCATTCGAATGACGGCGTTACGTTCACCACTTGCGCTTTTGGGGCGGAGTTGGATGGGCCGTTGGACCTCGCGGAGGTTAGCGGCAGCGCGGGGGCGAATAAAATTCAGCAGATCGGCTACATCGGAAATCAGCGGTACGTCGCTGTGGTCATCACGACGACAGGGGCGACGACGGGGGCTTTGAGCGCCGCGAATGTCGTGGCCGGGTTGCCGCGCAACGCGCCGACGATGTAGCCGCTCGGAGAACGGCTTCCGGGCCGCTCCCTACGGAGGCCGTTCTCCGCTTTTTTTCAAGGAAGTTGAATGTCCTCTTTTATTCTGGTTTCGCCTCCGGCGGTCGAACCTGTTTCGCTCGCGGAGGCTAAGGCTCACGCGCGGATCGATACGGATGTGGACGATGCGCTTGTGGGCGAGTTAATCAGCAGCGCACGGCAATGGGCCGAGGGCTTTACCGGGCGGGCCTTTATTACTCAGAGTTGGAAGCTGGCTGTGGGTTCGCCGCCGGAGACACGGGCTTTGGCCCTGCCCCGCGCGCCGCTGCAGAGCGTTGTTTCCGTCGAGTGCTATGACGATGACGATCAGGCATCTGTTTGGAACGCGGCAAATTACTTTGTGGATACGCTGCATGAACCGGGAAGGCTTGTGCTTCGGATTGGGGCGACTTGGCCTGCGATGGCGCGCACGGCGAATGGGATCATTGTGACGTACACGTGCGGGTATGGGGATGGGGCGGAGTGTGTGCCGGAGCCGATAAGGGTCGCTATCAAAGAGCTTGTCACGGAGCGGTTTGAAAATCGCGGGGATGGGCGAAACGGCAACGCTTGCTTGGCAGCGGAGGCGTTGTTGGCTCCTTATCGTGTCAGGTCACTTGCATGACAATTGGGACGCTTCGGAAAAGGGTTGTTCTTCAGGAGGAACAACGCACGCCGGATGGCGCGGGAGGGTATGCGCTTTCGTGGGCATCTGTCGCCACCGTTTGGGCGGAGATTACGCCGGTTTCGGGACATGAGGTTGTTGCATCGGCGGGGATCGAGGGCCATGCGACGCACAAGGTGAGGATGCGGTGGAGGGACGACTTATCTCTTCATTCGGGCATGAGGCTGCTGCATGGGTCGAGAACGTTCAACATTCGGTATGTTCTGAATGTTCATGAAGCTAATCGCTGGGCGCTCATTTTGGCAGAGGAAGGGTGTGCTTTATGACGGGAATTCTTTTTAACGTGCAGCACGCGATTATGGCGGCGCTTATGGAAAGCGCGGAGGTGCAGGCTGTTTTTGGGGCTTCGCCGCCGATTTATAACCATGTGCCTCCTGATGCGGCGTTTCCTTACATCGCTTTTGGGAAGGCTCGGCTTGATGCTTGCGACACGCTTTCGGATAGCGGTTTTGAGCATTTGATTACGCTCGATATCTATTCTCGGTATCGCGGAGGGAAAGAGGCGCAGGATATTTTTCAGGCGGTTTATTCTGCTTTGCACCGGCGCGGGCTTGAGGTGCCGGGGCAATCATTTGTGCCTTGCGAGTTTTCTAGCGCGGATTTCGAGACACTTGCGGATGGGCTTACGTCACACGCTGCGGCGCGGTTCAGGATTCAGACCAGAGAGGCTTAGATGGCTTTTGACGAGGTTCGGTTGCCGCTTCGGGTGGGGTTTGGCTCGAAGGGCGGGCCTGCGTTTTCAACAGAGGTCGTTGTTATCGCTAATGGGTTTGAGAGGCGGAATCAGAATTGGGCGCAGGCGCGGCGGACATTCGACGCAAAGACGGGAGTGCGGTCTCCTGAGGATAAGGCGGCGCTGCTTGCGTTTTTTCATGCACGAGCGGGAAGAGCACGCGGGTTTCGGCTTAAGGACTGGAGCGACTATACAAGTGCGGCGGACAATGTGTCGGCGCCGGGTTTTGGCGACCACGTCATAGGGGGTGGGGATGGGGTTAGTGTTTCGTTTCAGCTAGTAAAGATTTATTCGAGCGGGATGGTTTCGCATTCTAGGGATATCAAGAAGCCGGTTGCGGGGAGTGTTGTGGTTGGCATCGATGGTGCGGAATTGGCGTCGGGGTGGACGGTTGATATCTCTACGGGGGTTGTGACGTTTGCTGTTGCGCCAGCGCTTGGGCAACAGGTTACGGCGGGGTTTGAGTTCGATGTGCCGGTTAGGTTCGATATGGATACGTTGGCGTTGAGCGCAGACTCTTATGCGTCGAGCGAGGTCTCGGTGCCCATTGTCGAGATTAGAGTTTAGCTATGAAATCGTTATCTGCGGCGCTTCAAGCGCATTTGGAAGGCGAGGTTACGACGCTCGCCTTTTTGGTCAGGATTACGCGGGCGGATGGGGTGGTTAAGGCTTTTACGACGCATGACCGGGACTTGAGGGTTCATGACATTTGTTACAAGGCTCGGTCAGCGCTGACGGCTGGAGATGTTGTTAGCCGGGACAGTTTGTCAGTCGACAAGATTGATATTGCCGGCGTTCTCGATAGCGAGGAGATAGCTGCGGAGGAGCTCGATGCGGGGTTTTATGATTTTGCGCGCATTGATGTTTATCTCTGTAATTGGGGCGACCTTTCACAAGGGACTGTTCAGGTAAGGCGGGGATGGCTCGGAGAAGTCGTTCGAACTGAGGGCGGATACAAGGCTGAACTGCGAGGGATGTGCGATCTTTTGCAGCGGGCTGTGGGGGATGTTTATA
>CAZLIG010000180.1:0-672 GCA_964559415.1 uncultured Rhodospirillaceae bacterium | reverse complement strand
ACTCTCGGTGCTGCGTCGACCTGGTGTCGAAAACTGTGGCAGGAAGCGTCAGCATACCTCTCGACAATGCTTCGTTTATTGATGCGGCTCAGACGGCGGCTTCGGGGACGTTTGCTTATGGGAAGCTCACTTGGACATCGGGGAACAATGTGGGGCATAGCGTTGAGGTTAAATCGTGGGATTTTGGGACGCAGACTTTTTCGCTTTGGTTGCCGATGCCACGGGCTATTCAGGTTGGAGATTCGTATGCGGTGACGCCGGGGTGCGATAAACGGTTTAGCACCTGCAAGAACACCTTTGGCAATGGCGCGAATTTTGGCGGGTTTCCTTATGTGCCGGGGGTGGGGAATATTTTGAAGTATCCGGGATAGAGAAAAAACCACCCTCGCACGGATAATGATCAGGAAGGATTGGGAGCAGAAAGATCGCGGAACTCCCCCCACCCTGACCCTCCCCGCGAGGGGGAGGGGAAAGGATCGGTATGTCGATTGAAGCGGTGGAATTAGCTGTTGCGGCGGCGCGGGCGTGTTTGGGCACGCCGTTTCATCATCAGGGGAGGATGGCGGGCGCGGGGCTTGATTGCATTGGGCTTTTGGTTGTGGCGCTCAGGGCTGCGGGAGTGGCGGTAAATGATCGCATTGATTATGGGAGACGGCCTGACGGGAGGAGTTT
>CAZLIG010000179.1:0-4389 GCA_964559415.1 uncultured Rhodospirillaceae bacterium | reverse complement strand
TCATGGTGTCTCGGTTTCGATTGGAGGTTAGCCGCTCAATGTACCACGGAGGCGCAGCCGAAGCAACGGGCGATCAGGACAGGCGGGCGCCGAGCGCGTCGGCTTTGGCCAAGGCGCGGCCGGCGCGGGACACATCGTCTTCGGCGTCGAGATTCCCGACGACGCAGCTGAAAAGATCGCGACCGTTAAGGACGCTATCGACTTCATCAGCCAAAAGAAGGCTGCTGCTTAAGCATTGCCTCTGTTCGATCAATTATGGGCTTGGATGGTATGCGTCGTGTTGTTGTAACGGGTATGGGCATGGTTTCGCCCTTGGGCGTTGGTGTCGGCCTCAACTGGAAACGGTTGACGGAGGGCGCCAGCGGTTTGGGGCGGATATCGCATTTCGATCCGTCGGATATGTCTTGCCAGGTTGCAGGGCAGGTTCCGCGCGGCGATGGCGAAGGCCAGCTTAATATCGATCGCTACATCGAGCCCAAAGAACAGAAGAAGATGGACACCTTCATCCATTTCGCGATGGTCGCGGCGGATGAGGCGGTGAAGGATGGAGGGTATGTTCCCTCCACCGACGAAGAAAAAGATCGAATCGGCGTTATGATCGGTTCGGGAATTGGCGGGTTGAACGAGATCTACGAGACTTCGATCGTTCTTCATGAGAAGGGGCCTCGCCGCGTTTCTCCGTTCTTCATTCCGCGAAGCCTGATTAACCTTGCATCGGGGCAGGTTTCCATCAAGTACGGTTATCGCGGGCCAAATCACGCGGTCGTTACTGCGTGCGCCACGGGGGCTCACGCCATCGGGGATGCCGCGCGGCTGATTACGCTCGACGAAGCCGACGTGATGGTGGCCGGCGGGGCCGAAGCTGCTATTTGCAGGCCGGGGATTGCCGGGTTCTGCGCTTTGCGCGCTTTGTCTACCGCGTTCAACGACCGTCCTACCGAGGCGTCACGGCCTTGGGACAAGGAGCGAGACGGATTCGTGATGGGCGAAGGTGCGGGCGTTGTCATTCTCGAAGAGTATGAACACGCCAAGCGTCGCGGCGCGAAGATCTATGCGGAGCTTGTCGGGTACGGCCTTTCCGGCGATGCATATCATATGACGGCTCCCGCCGAAGACGGTAGCGGGGGTTTTAGGGCCATGCAGATGGCCATGAAGCGCTCGGGCCTAGCTATTGATCAGATTGGTTACGTTAACGCTCATGGGACGTCCACCTTGGTTGGGGATGAGGTCGAGGTCAAGGCGGTGCGCCGGATGTTCGGCGATCATGCGGGGCGGCTCATGATGTCGTCTACCAAGTCGGCCACGGGGCATTTGCTTGGAGCTGCCGGGGCTGCCGAAGCCATTTACTCGATTATGGTTGTGAGGGAAGGCATTGTTCCTCCAACCTTGAATCTCAACAATCCCTCGGAAGGCCTTGAAGGGATTGATCTTGTTCCGTTAAAGGCACGGGAGAAGAAGATAGGGGCGGCGCTTTCGAACTCCTTTGGCTTTGGCGGGACGAACGCCAGCCTGATTTTTAAGGCTATCTAATAGTCAGCACGACCATAGCAGCGTGTTTTGTTTAGAAAAACAAGCGGGGTCGCCTTCTTTTGGGGGTGACAGCAAGTCAAGCTCTAGGAAACGGGGTTTCCAGATTGCCAAAGATTTGGCATTGGCCGGCTTGAGGTCGTTTCCACTTATTTCGAATTCATTATTCCTCTGAAGAAACCGTAGACAGATACCGGTTTGGCTGCATATAACACCGAAAATCGTACAACCTGTGGTATTTCTGTAAATCTTTGTTACACGCTTCTTGTAATAAGCCAAGGAGACTTCGATGGAAGCTTCTGGGAATTCTTATAGTGATACAGCCGCGACAGCGAGGAGCCGGGAAGGGGCCTTCGTTAAGGTGTGCGGAATTCAAAGCAAAGAGGAAGCTGACGCGGCGCTTCAAAACGGAGCGACTGCAGTTGGGTTTCTTTATGTGCCGACGGCTATGGATCGGATCGATGCGCCCGGCGTTGACAAGACTGTGGATGCCGATCCCGCGACGTATCCGAGCGCGGATGCCCTTGCGGTCGGCAAAGTCATTGCGGACTACGTTCATAAAAAATATCCCTTCGCTCGCGTTGTCTTGGTTACGCACGAGTGGGGATACAAAAAGATCGTTCCGATTGCGGCGGAGATTGGAGCAGACGCCATTCAGCTCCACGATTATATACCGCCCTTTGACCTTCCAAAGCTCAAATATGAGGCAAGTGTGGCGTCGTTGCATCAGCGGGACATGGGTTCAGGCCTGATGCGGGAGGAGGCGGAGGCGCTGGTTAGCGCCAAACAGGCACCGGCGATAGAGGCCAAATATGGTTTAAAGCCGCAGGATGCCGAGAAGCTGATCGATGTTTATGTTTGGTTCGCGAAGGATTTTAGCGGTTGGTCAAGCGTTTCGCTCACCCGTCGCATGGGCGGTTTGTTGGCCATCGCCTTGAAAAGAAAACATGGTCTTTCGAAGATCGATGCCAAGCAGTTGGGGCTAGCTTATGCAGGTGTTGCTGCTGAGCGGATCAACAACAGAAAAATCAGAAATCTCAAGCCTTCTGCGGCTACGTACGTCGCAGTTGCGCTGGCGCAGACCAGAGGCATTAGCCTAGACGATGCACGGAACATCTCTGTCGATATCCCCACAGTCGAATTGTTTAAGGCCATTCATGTGTTGGATCATGTTGATCCGAATGACGTGCGCCGTTGTTCTCAGGCTGTGCTTGCCAACGCCAAACAGTACATTTCACAGGGCGTCGATGCCTTCTTCGTCGATACTATGATAGACAGGGGGCCGAGCGGAAGGACGCGTATCGGGGGCACGGGGCGGAGATCCGACTCCGCTACTTTCAGAGCTGTGGTGGCGGGGCTTAAGGGGGTTCCTATTATTGTTGCAGGGGGGCTTCACTCGGGGAATGTGGCTCAGGTTGTTCAAGAAGCTCAATGCGCGCAGCTTTCTGCCGAAGGCACGCAGGCCATTTCGGGTACCGATGCTAATAGTAGATTGGAGGTAAACGGGGCAAAAAATGCGGAACTCATAAGAGATTTTGCTGCGGCATCGTGGTATTCGTTGGAGAGGGGGGCCAACTCACTTCTGCGTTCAAGCCTCTCGCAGCGGAAAACGGTTTTGCTTCCCATTATCCAGCCCTGATATTGCTCTCGCTATATATAGCCTTCTGCGATGGTGCGTGCTACAAGCCCTTTTTTTCAGACTTAGGGTAATTAGGATGATACAGCCATCGAAAGAAACCGTGCTTGGGGTGCTCCGGTCGGTTCAATGGGAAGGACGCGACGTTGTATCGCGGGGAATGGTTTCGGGAGTTACTTTTTCCGACGACCGGGCAGGGGTGACTATCATTCTTGAAGTCGAACCTCAAAAAAATGCCGGGTTTGACTCTTTAAAGGACCATGTTGAAAAGGCCGCGAAAGCTGTTGCGGGCGTTTCGGCGGTCAATGTGATTTTTACCGCGACCAAGGCCGCGCAACACAAGCATGGACACTCTCATGCGGACACGGCTGTCCCCAAGAAAGTCGATCTTCCCGATATCAAGCATATCGTGGTGGTGGCTTCCGGCAAAGGCGGCGTTGGGAAATCGACGACTGCCGTTAATATGGCCGTAGCTTTTGCTCAGAAGGGGTTGAAGGTCGGGTTGCTTGATGCCGACGTTTATGGGCCTTCCATTCCGCATATGATGGGGGTGAAGGAGGAGCCGGAGGAGAACGAAAACGGACAGTTGGAGCCTGTCGAGAAGGGCGGGGTTAAGATCATGTCCATTGGGTTTATGATCGATGAGGCCCAGCCGATGATTTGGCGCGGGCCGATGGTTCATTCCGCCCTTATACAGTTTTTTAGGGATGTGGCTTGGGGGGAGCTTGACGTGCTGGTTGTCGATTTGCCGCCCGGTACAGGAGATGCGCAGTTGACGCTGGCTCAGAGTATCCCTGTATCCGGGGCTGTGGTCGTTTCCACCCCGCAGGACATTGCGCTTATCGATGCGCGTAAGGCCTTGGCCATGTTTGTCAAAACGGATACGCCTGTTTTAGGCATCATCGAGAACATGAGCTATTTCGAGTGTCCGCACTGCAAGGCGCGGACCGAGATTTTCAGCCATGCGGGGGCTCAGACCGAGGCGCAAAAGCTTGATATTCCCTTTTTAGGGGAGATTCCGCTCGACGTCGCTCTTCGGCTAAAATCCGATGAGGGGCAGCCGTTAACGTTGTCGGAGCCTCACGGCGCTATTGCCCAAACCTATCATTCGATTGCAGACAAGATTTGGGCGCTTTTGGACGCTTGACATAAGGGGGCTGCCCGACGATAAAGAAGCCCCTTCAAAGGGCCTGTAGCTCAGCTGGGAGAGCGCCTCGTTCGCAATG
>CAZLIG010000178.1:0-4389 GCA_964559415.1 uncultured Rhodospirillaceae bacterium | reverse complement strand
GCTTGACAGGCAGGCGGAGGGAGCCGTAAGCTTACACTGTTCTGATGGAGTTTTTAGCGTGAAGTAAGCTCAATAACACTGTTGGGCCATTGAAGAAACGAACCCGATCTGGCACACTCTGACCGATGAAGCGCACAAAACGAAAGAAAAGGAATCGGATGCAAGACGAAATTACTCTCATAAACGCCGAAATGGCAGAGGTTAAAGCCACCCTCCTATCAGTCGTCAGCATCATTCCGTCATTCGACATTACAGACCCCAAGGTGCTGCCATACGGGCTGAAAGCCCACACACGGTCGATCAGTTGGATCGTTGAACAGGTCATCACGCAGCAGACGAAGTACAACGCGAAGAAGCTGGGCTTGTCAGACGTCGAGATCGACATGCCTGATACCTGCCTGCATGACTGCGTCATTCACAAGGACGGAAAGCGGTATTTCGTCAACGTGAAGATTCATAATGCAGACGGGAGAGACAACAAGAACGACATTTCCGCCGTAGAAAAGCTGTACATGCAGTATCGCGAGAACCCTGACTATCGCCTCATCTATGCGTGTTTCGGCGTTCAATTCCGAAACATCACCATCAACTTTGTGAAGGAATACGTCCATGTATTTTGCCCGCAGTTCCTTCCCATCTACATCAACCCCAGAAATGACAAGATACAGGCATTTTACCATCACGAGCCGCAACACCGTTCCCGTGCTGACTTCTTGCGCCTACTGCGGGACAACTCGAGGAGCATAGTCTTGAAGTGACACCATGAAGAAAGACCTTGTAGAGAACATCGACGCTTTGGATGGCATTGCCGCCCTGCCAGACCACTCAATTGACCTGATAATTGCAGATCCTCCTTATGGCCTTGGCAAGGACTACGGCAATGACTCCGACAAGAAACCGGCGAAGGAGTTTCTTGATTGGATGGAGAAATGGCTACTGCTCGTTCTGCCGAAACTCAAGAACACCGGCAGCCTGTACATTTTCGCAACATGGCGCTATAGCCCGGAAATCTTTGTGTTTCTAAAGCAACACATGATCATGCTGAACGAGATTATTTGGGATCGCAAGGTGCCAAGCATGGGAGGCACGACGCGCAAGTACTCTTCTGTGCATGACACCATCGGTTTCTTTGCGAAAACACCTAAGTACTACTTCGATCTCGATCCCATCCGCATTCCATACGATGCCGAGACCAAGAAGGCGCGGAGTCGTTCCATTTTTGTTGGAAAGAAGTGGCTTGAGGTTGGGTACAACCCAAAAGATGTTTGGTCGGTCTCGCGCCTGCATCGGATTCATTCGGAGCGTGAAGATCATCCTACCCAAAAGCCGCTTGAGATCGTTGAGCGCATGGTTAAGTCCAGTTGCCCGGAAGGCGGCCTTGTTCTTGATCCTTTCGCGGGTTCTGGAACGACGGTGGAGGCGTGCATCCGAAACCAGCGACATTACATCGCGTTTGAAATCAACGAGACATACTTCGACATCATCAACAAGCGAGCTGACAAGGCCAAGGCTGACTGTGCATCTGTGTTGAACTTCGAGGCCAAACAGGCGCCGAAGGACGTTGAATATCCAGAACTGGTTCCACAACAGGCAACACTCTTCGAGAGAAGGCCCAACAAACGGCTGCACACTTACGACTGACCCGTGGCGGGTCAGTCGAAGGTGAGCCGTGACGTTCGGCCATTACATGGAGAGGTATAGCGCATGAACACAGACACACTTCCCACGCCAATCGCGCAGGTGGCACGCCGCCTTGCGGCCCTCGGGACGGACAATTCCGCTGACACGTTCCTTGCAACGTCCTATATCGTCGAGGCGGCAATCAAGAACCTGGCCATTCTCTTAAGAGCAGGGCTTTGGTCCAAAGCTGCTCAACCCCACTCCTACCGCCTCGGGTATGATATGGTCCGAGCCGATGGGCTGGGGACCTGGGAAGCCGCGATCAGAGACATGTTGCAGACTCCAGTCGCGGCATATTTCCCTGCCGACTACCGTCCTCTTCTGCAATGGCTAACGCAGAACCGGACACGGGAGCGAGACGAAGTATTCCGAGACATCGCGCAGAATCTTGTCGAGGTCGTGGAAGCGGCTGACATCACGGATTCCGTCCCCAGCAACCCCCGCAGTTTCCGTGATCTTGTAACGACATTCGTTGTCTTACGCAATAAGACCAGGGGCCACGGTGCATTTGGCGAGAACTTCTTTGGGACCGTTAACCCACATTTTGCGGCTGCGGTCCTTCGGTTTCTGGATGAGTGTCCGGCCTTCAAATGGACATGGCTGCACCTACTCCGCAGGGACAAGGGGACAGTTAGGGCAGTTCGCCTTCAAGGCGGTACACCCGCGAGTCTTCGCGACCGCGAGAGTGAGGCGTACCATCCCGCGTTAGCGGGTGTTTACTGTCAACCAACGGAGTCGGAGAATATCTACTTTCTAGGAGAACTGCTTCTTGCGGACCGGGAATGTCGTCAGTTCATGCTGCCCAACGGCGGTTTCAAACAAGACGGTACGGCTGAGTTCATCGACTTTGCCACTGGTAGTACAGACAGGAAAGATGCAAAGGCTTTCCTATTGCCACCCTCGCCCCTGCCTACAAGCGAAACACACGGCCTAGACGCGCTCGACGTCTGTAGCAATGTCTTCGGAAATCTGCCGCCTCTGCCCGCACTTTACGTACACAGGCCATCACTCGAAGATGCTCTCATGGAACGTCTGACAGATCGGAACCATGCAATCATCTCCCTTCATGGTAGGGGGGGTGTCGGGAAGACCTACTTGGCCTTGAATGCGGCTCATACGATTGCTCAGAGAACGTGTCCCCCTTTTGAGCACATCGTCTGGTTTAGCGCACGGGACATAGACCTGCGCCCCTCCGGCCCAATCCCTGTGAGGCAGGCCGTGGCAGACCTGAAGTCAATCGCATCGAGATTTGGTTCATCGTTCAATGTGGACGGCAGCGTTGAGACATTTGGTGCGGTGCTCCGGGACCCCAAGCACCTCAACCTATCCACCGTCGGCTTTCTTTTCATATTCGACAACTTTGAGACAATGGCGGACAAGGCCGAGCTTCACAAGTACCTCGACACCCACACGCACCTTCCCAACAAAGTCCTGATCACAAGTCGCGAAAGGTCGTTCAAAGCCGACTTCCCAGTTGAGGTGCGCGGCATGGAGTTTTCCGAAGCAAGGCAATTGATGGTTGATGCCTCACGCGCCCTTAACATCGAACCGCTACTGACTGAGGATGTACAGCAACGCATCTATGAATATTCTGAGGGTCATGCGTACGTAATGCGCCTCCTGGTCGGGGAGATGGCAAAGGAACGCCGCTACGTTCCGCCTCACTCAATCGTACCCAGAAAAGACGATGTCGTGCAGGCCCTGTTTGAGCGGTCCTTCAGCCAACTTAGCGAGACGGGCCGTCGCATCTTCCTCGCGGTGGCTAACTGGCAGTCTGCTGTCTGGGAAGCGACGCTGCTCGTGGTGTTTTCACAGCGGGGGCTTGACGCCGAGTCTGGAATCGACGAGTGCGTTCGGCTTTCGCTCCTTATGCCGGAGCGCGACGCAGCGAATCATGCCTTCTACACCGCGCCGCAACTGGCCAGGGTGTTTGCAAGGAAGAAGCTGGACGGTGATCCTGATCGCCTGTTGGTCATGGAGGATCTGGAGATACTGAAGCGATTCGGCCCGGTGTGCAGTAGGAATGCCAGCCCGAAGGCGTTCCGTTCGCACGCGGACGGCTTCATTGCCTGGTGCGATCGGGAGTGTCACGGAGCCCCCATTGAGCGCGTTCAGAATCTCGACCAGATGCTACAGACACTCTCGACGATCATGCCCGAACTGTGGCTTGATCTCGCTCGGTTTCGCGAGAAGCACCAGTTGCCTTCCACTTCGATCGCCGACGCATTGCGGAGGGCTGTCGAAGATCAGCCCTTTCGGAAGGACGCATGGCTTGCTCGCGCGGACTTTGCCAGGAGAACCGGCGACAAGGACCTTCACGTCGCATGCCTTGTCAGTGCCGTCGATGCCGATCCCCTTGATCTGCCTTTGGTTCGAGAAGTCGCGTATCAGCTCTGTCAGTACGTTGACGAGCACAAAGCAACAATCCCCCTTGCGAGAAGGGGTGTCTACTTGTCATCGGTTCGGCGGCACATGGAGCGCCTTGTAGAAAGCCTTGACGCCACGGCATTGAGTAGGCTGGCATGGTTGTTCCTGCTGGAAGGCGATGAGCAGAAGGGATGGGAGTATGCGAGTCTAGGCAACAAGCGAGAGCCTAATAACTCGTACTGTCTTCGGATTCTGGAGCGATTGGAAGCCCGAGCATGACCCCTAGTCCGAAGCGGGTCGGGGGGAGTGATTAGCTCCCCCCTCCCACACCACCGGACTTGC
>CAZLIG010000177.1:0-4394 GCA_964559415.1 uncultured Rhodospirillaceae bacterium | reverse complement strand
ATGCCGCATCCTAGGCAGGCCTTATTAATATTCTGTTAGAAGAAGGAGTTAAGGAGATGCTTTCACACGGACACACGCTTCGCTTCAAGTAACTCCCTAAGTGTATGATAGGCGCCGCTTTCAGCGGTGTGCCAAAATTTTCACGATTCACTTTTTACAACCGACCGCTTTACCTGACTGAAAAAGTTGAAAGAATCGCTTCTCAAAAATGGGTTAACAAAAGCTTTGTTGCGAAGAACAGCCAACGCCTTCATTATCACGCTCAATGATTGCTTTGCGGTTCATACTGTGTCTGCTGTTGGGCCTCGTTTCGCTCGGTGTTTTAGCAACGCCGGTTGCGGAAGAACTCGTATCCGGCTGGTTCAAGCGAGACGTCGAGTTGCGCTCGGAATTGATTTTTCACTCCGTGGAAGATGAACTGTCTGAAAAACTTGCCGCCGGCGTTGGAAAAGACATCTCTCTTAAGAAACGCTTCAATCAAATAGCAAGCGACGAGCGTGTTCTCGCTACGGGCTTATGCGGACCGGATAGCAAATTCATTTTGCAGAGCAGCCTGTGGCCGCAGACCGTTGGGTGCCCTCAGATAAAAATGAACGCACCTGAATTCAGTGTCCTCCAGAGCGAAAAGAACGCCATCCTCATCAGTTCATTTCCGGTGAACGTCGAAGGAGTGCGAAAAGCGAGCTTTATCGTTCTGCATGACCTGACTTTCAGTGTGAGACGCACGAACACCGTAAAGCTCTATCTTGTTTTATTTCTGGTCTGTTTTTCATTAATCGCTTCCCTCATCACAATTTTGACAACGCGCCTTACCTTGCGCACTTGGCTGGGGCGTTTTCGGTTGTATCTTAATGATCCGGATTCCCGGTCTTCGAGGAAATTGCCAAGAGAGTTTTGGCCGATTGTTCGCGAAGTCCGCCAAATGTTGCGAGAACTTCGGGCCGACAAATACCAACTCGAAAACATCAAAATCTCGTGGTCGCCTCAGACACTACGGCGTCTTCTGGAAAAGGAGCTTCCGGGGGCCGATCTTATTATCGCATCAAATCGGGAGCCTTATATCCATCAATATTCGGGCGAGAGCATCTTTGTCCAGAGGCCCGCCAGCGGTCTTGTCACGGCCTTGGAGCCAATCGTTAAAGCGTGCAATGGAACGTGGATCGCGCATGGCAGCGGAACAGCCGACCGGACTGCAGTTGACAAGGACGATTGCATTTCCGTTCCTCCCGAAGCTCCGCAATACACGTTGCGCCGCATTTGGCTGACACAGGAAGAAGAAGACGGATATTACTACGGACTTGCCAACGAGGGGCTATGGCCTCTTTGCCATATTGCTTTTGTGCGCCCCGTTTTCCGGGAACAAGACTGGCAAATCTATAAGGATGTTAACCGGAAATTTGCGGATGCCATCGTTGCGCAGGCAAAGAGTAAAAATCCTGTTGTGCTTATTCAAGACTATCATTTGGCTTTGCTGCCGCTCTATGTCCGCGAAAAGCTGCCCGATGCCACAATCCTCACGTTCTGGCACATTCCCTGGCCCAACCCAGAAGTGTTCAGCATTTGTCCTTGGCGCGAGGAGATTTTAAGAGGCCTTTTGGGAAGTTCCGTTCTCGGTTTTCATACGCAGTTTCATTGCCAGAATTTCTTGGACTCCGTTGAACGCTTTTTGGAAAGCCATATCGATCGCGACCAGCCGGTAGTCAAAATTGATGGGCAAGCGACGCTTGTCCGCCCGTATCCCATTTCCATCGCCTGGCCTCCAGCAGGATTAGAGAATGTACCGCCTCCGCCCGACTGCCGTTCAGCCCTGGTGAAGCATTTCGACCTGCCCTCCGACGTTCTTATCGGCGTAGGGGTGGAACGGTTCGATTATACGAAGGGCTTGCTCGATCGTTTTCATGCTGTTCGGTATCTCCTACAAAATTTTCCAGAGTGGCGCGGCAAATTTACGTTTGTTCAAGCGGCAGCCCCAACGAGGGGCCGACTTCCCGCCTACAAAACCATTCAACAGGAAACACAGGCTTTGGTCGAAGAGATCAATGGCGAGTTTGGAACAGACACTTATCGCCCTATTATCCTCCTGGCCCAACATCACGAGTTTGACGAAGTCTTCAAGCTCTTTCGCGCTGCAGATCTCTGCGTCGTCAGTAGCCTGCATGACGGAATGAATCTTGTCGCAAAAGAGTTTGTCGCGTCTCGCGAGGACGAAAACGGTGTGTTGATCTTGAGTTCCTTCGCGGGGGCGTCAAAAGAGCTGCCAGAGGCTCTTCTGGTCAATCCTTATGATAACAAGGGCATGGCCGAAGCCATGCATCGTGCTCTCTTGATGCCCAAAGCCGAGCAAAAGGAGCGTATGCACCTTATGCGCGAAATCGTCAGCGAGAACAACGTCTTCTATTGGGCAGCTCGGATTCTTTTCGATGCCGCCCTCATCCGCAAGCGTAGACACATCGAAGATCTCGTAAAGCAAACAAATCATGAAGGACTCGAGTCGAATATCGTCTCCTTCTTACCTGAAGCGGAACAAGGGTCAGCAAGGAGATAGTCATGCCTCTTTTGTTATCACTCCTTTATTTTCAACGAAGCTCCCTTCCTCATCCATGTCCCTAAAATCTTGTCCTCTCGCAAAACGCAAGCCGAGCGCAGCGCAGCGAACGCCCTTATCCACCCTATTGGCATGATGCGCGGAAGCATTTATATGACTTTGGACTATAAAAATTATGCCTTGTTTTTGGATATCGACGGCACTCTTCTCGACATTGCCGAGACCCCCCATAGCGTGATTGTGCCTCCGTCGCTATCGGGCATACTTGACCGCTTGTCCCGTAAGATGGGCGGCGCGCTAGCTTTGATAAGCGGAAGAAACATCGTCTCTATCGATGCTCTTTTTCACCCATTGAAGTTCCCTGCGGCAGGTTCTCTTGGGGCCGAATGGCGTATGTCTTCAAATGCTACGGTCGAGGAAGGCTCTCGCCTTCCCACTCTTTTCGTGCAACGCGTTAAGACCGCTTTTGAAAACATTCAGGGGATAGTGGTTGAGGACAAAAAATTTTCATTGGCAGTGCACTATCGCCAAGCCCCGCATACAAGGCAGTCTCTTTACGATAAGCTCGTCCAGCTTGCAGCCCCTTTTCAACCCGAATTAGACGTTGTCGAGGGAAAAATGGTTTTTGAGATTGCGTGCTGCGGACAGGACAAAGCGCGCATCCTTAAGCGGTTCCTCGAATATGCTCCTTTCTCGGGACGACGGCCCGTTTTCATCGGTGACGACGCCGTAGATGCATCCGCGATAGAGTATTGCCGCCGAAAGGGCGGAGTTGGAATTTGGGTAGGCAAACAATCCGATGGCGACTGCATGGCGGATCCTCAGTCTGTGCGTAATTGGCTGGAAGAAAACGCCGGTTAACTCTGGGTGGCCGCAGCAAAAGCGCCTTAACGAAGCGGTCCCAGCTTTGCGTACATAAAATACTTGGCTGCGGTTCCTGAGGGCTTTTAGTACTTTTTGGGCCGGTCCCCCAAGCTAAGGAACCGACATCTCCCTATTCTTTTACATAAACAATTGCTTTCGGGCCAAAATTCAGGATATAGCGCCACCATGCTTTCAATTCAGAACCTTACATACCGCATTGCGGGTCGCACGTTGTTGGATAATGTCTCGGTCAATATCCCTTTGGGACATCGCGTGGGCCTTGTCGGCCCGAATGGCGCGGGCAAGTCGACGTTGTTCAAGCTTATTTCCGGCGAGTTGGATGCCGACGACGGTGTCATTTCGCTTCAGAAGAATTTGACGCTGGGCATGGTCCGGCAAGATTTTCCGGAAGACGGCAAGTCTCTCATTGAGATCGTTTTGGCGGCAGATCCCGAACGCAGTGCGCTTCTTGCCGAAGCGGAGACGGCGGAGGATATGGAAAGACTTGGCGATATTTATGACCGGCTGACGGAGATTAGCGCCTATGAAGCACCTTCTCGGGCCGCCTCGATCCTTGCGGGACTTGGCTTCGATGAAGAGGCTCAGGCGCAACCCATCACGCATTTTTCGGGCGGGTGGCGCGCGCGAGTCGCGTTGGCCTGTGTGTTGTTCAGCCAGCCCGGCGTTCTGCTTCTTGACGAACCTACGAACCATTTAGATTTTGAGTCCATGGTTTGGCTTGAAAATTTTTTGATGCGCTATCGCCACACCATGATCATCATCAGCCATGATCGCGATATTTTAAACAAGACCGTCGATCACATCATTCATTTGGATAACAAGAAGCTGGTTCAATACACGGGGACATACGACCAGTTCGAGCGCGAACGAGCCGAGAAGCAGATGAGCCAGCAGGCTCTCCACGAAAAGCAAATGGCGCAGAAAGCGCAAATGATGAAGTTTGTCGACCGCTTCCGCGCGTCTG
>CAZLIG010000176.1:0-4398 GCA_964559415.1 uncultured Rhodospirillaceae bacterium | reverse complement strand
TTTGGATGAAAAAGCATCCCCCGTCTACGACCTTGAAAGCACAGTCCTGCCCGTAGCCTGGGAAGACGGAAAGAAGCGCGACTACACGTTGGTAGGCTACTTCAATGTCCCGCGCTCGCTTTCGATGGAAAAGATCGAGGCTAGTTACCGGATGCTGAGAACCCTCCGGCTTGACGCCGATAGCGCGACGATCCGGTTCGGCACCCGCCCGCCAGTTTCCCTCACGACCCTCAACATGACCCTTACCCCGGAACGGGAAACGTTGCGCTGCAAACCCTCTGGCCCGCTTATTATCCCCAAAGGATAATTCGATTTGCCCAACAGCCCCTCTTATGCCCAAAAAAAATTCCACCAGTCCTGAAACGGGTGGAATTGTCCAACGCAGCAAAAACTTTCGAGGTCAGGCCGCCATCAACTCTTCAAGCATATCGGAAAGAAACGCCTCAAGATGCTCGCGGCGCGCGATCTCAGCTTCAATCGCAGCCTGCTCGGCAACTTCCTGAGCCTTCTTGGCCTCAACGTAGGCGACGAAATCGATAACCATGGCGACCTCTCATTGTTAACGAACCCTATACCATAAATTTCGCGGTTAATAAAGCATGAAAGCATATAAACAAACGCTTTACAGGAGGCAGTTCCACCAGAACGCCAGCTTCCACGTTTATCTTATTGGCAAACTTGCTCAAGCGAACTTGATCTCAAGTCTCACTTCACCTCTGTGCGGCCCCAAGATTGACTGCCGTCAAAGATAGTTATCCACAACCCGCTACAACCTGCGCTGATCGTGACAGTCAAAAAGCCCATGACAACTGTCTCAAATGTGCATCAGCCGAGACAAAGTTTGAGCTTGCAATTAAAACAACACTTCTCAATGAGTTGATTCTTATGTAAAACGGCGCCGTTCATCGATTGGTTTTTTGGTCGATCCATCAAAACGGCCATCCCGACATGAAACTATGCACATTTTAATTAGGAGTTCTAACGCATGACTGCTGCGCTTGCCGGCAAATCCATCGCTATTCTCGCCGCTAACGGCTTTGACGAAAACCAAATGACTGAAATTCAACGCGCTCTGACTGCGGTTAAAGCGACCTTCAAGACAGTCGCCCCAGAACATGGCGTTGTAAATGGATGGCAAGCAGATCACTGGGGGCACTATTTCCCGGTCGACGCGCAAATCGGCGAGGCCTTGGGCTCCGATTTCGACTTTCTGGTTATCCCCGGAGGCGAACGTGCAATTGCGAAGTTGAAAACGAACCTCCACACGCGCCGCATCGTGAACCACTTTCTTGAGGCCCAAAAGCCCATCGCCGCCATCGGCGCCGGTGTCTCGCTTCTGGCCCTGTCTCCGAAAGCCGCAGGCATGACGGTCGCCGCCGCCCCCGACATCCAGGAAGAACTGAAGACAGCGGGTGTCGACATCAGCATCGACAATCTTGAAATTTGTGACGTGGTGCTGACATCGACGGGAGACGACTCTTCCGCATGGACCAATCAGGCCATCGCCCTGTTCGGCGAAGTCGAAGAAGAGCTGCAGGCCGCCTAGAAGGAATGCGACTTAGACAAGGTGGGGCGGTGGTTTGCGGCCCAAAGATCGTCTAAATCCAGGTAAAAAGCGGTTTTTTTAGCTTCGCCTCTTGTAATTCGCCGGAAGGCACACCATTTGTCCCCGGCGGTTGGTTTTCGCAAGAAAGCGGGCCAGGGTTTTCGGGAGGAAAAGTGCCGCAAGAGCAAGAACCTGTTTCCGCCGCTAAAATTGTCGCAGCGTACGAGGATATTTTCCAGCAACCGTTGGAAACGCCTGATATTGCGGAAGCACCCGTTTCAGTGGGTCTGCCGAAACGCGACAAGTCGCGGCCTTGCGCATTGCTTCTGACGCCTCACCCCGACGACGAATGCCTGACCGGCATCTTGCCGTTGCGGCTCAGGCGCGAAGGGAATTGGCAAGTCGTCAACATCGGGGTGACGCTGGGCAGCAAGCCGGACAGGCGCGCTGCACGCAAAAAAGAGATGGCGAAAGCCTGCGCCGCCTTGGGGTTCGAATGCACGTTGCCGGTTGAAGACGGCCTAAGCGACGTAAAGCCTGAAGCCCGTGAGGCAGATGCAGAGGAGTGGAGCAGGAAAGTCGGGATCATTGCAGAAATTATAGGGCATATGCAGCCTCAGGCCGTGTTCATGCCTCATGCGCAAGATTGGCACCCGACGCATATCGGAACGCATCACTTGGGCATGGACGCCTTGGCCCGGATGCCGAATGAATTCACGTGCGCCATAGGGCTGACCGAGTACTGGCAGCCGATGGCGCACCCGAACGCACTAGTGGGCGCAAGCGCAAAGGACGCCGCAAGATTGGTGTCCGCGCTAGCGTGTCATGTGGGCGAAGTCACCCGCAACGGCTACGACAGGCGGTTTCCCGCCTATCTTATCGATGCGGTCCGCCGGAGCGAACGAGTCCTGGGGAGCGGCAAAAAAGCCCCCGGAATGACCTTCGCCGAGCTATACGGAATCGGCCTCTGGGCAAAGGGAAAACACGTCCCGTCAGCCCTAAGCCGGGTCTTTGGAGCGGAAGCCCCACTGGCCGATTTGTTTGAGTAGGACGAGAAACGATTACTTTTCAAGGGGTTCGGTTCTAGGGGGCAAAAGCAACAACGCGAAGGATTCGGAAATTGTGTTGCAATTTCCTTGCACTACCGTTGGCTGGCCTTAAAATTCGCCCTTTGATTAGAGCGGCAACCACTTTATACACGGGCGTCCCAAGGGGACAGGACAAAAATGGCAACGAGCAAAACAAAACCGAAGAAGAAACCCGCCTTAGCAGCCGCAAAGGCCAAGGCGAAGCCCGCCGCGAAAGCGAAAGTCGTCGCGAAGAAACCCGCGCCAAAAGCCTTAAAGGCCGTGAAGCCGAAAACCGCGCTCGCGAAAGCTCCGGCCGCGCCGAAAAAAGAGCCGAAAAAAGAAGAACTCAAAAAAGCCAAAGCCCCCGCGCCTGCGCCGACGCCTGTCACAGCAAAATCCGCGCCGAAGCCCGAGCCGAAAATCACGATTGCCAATCCCGACGACGCGAAAGCCGATGATGACAAAAGCGACAGCGACAACCTGAGCGCCGCGACCGAAGCCATCAAGCGCATGATCAAGAAGGGTAAGGAGCGCGGCTACGTCACGCTCGACGAAATCAACGCGGCCCTTCCGCAAGACAAAATCAACTCCGACATCATTGAAGACACGATGGCTGCGTTGTCCGAAATGGGCATCAGCGTCACCGAAGGCGACGAAGAAGAAGCGCCGAAAGAGGAAAAAGCCGAGGGCGAGGAAAGCAGCGAGGAGGAAAGCGGCAACGTCAACGAAGATTTGGGCCGAACCGACGACCCCGTACGCCTGTATCTGCGCGAAATGGGTTCCGTCGAACTCCTGAGCCGCGAAGGCGAAATCGCGATTGCGAAACGCATCGAAGCAGGCCGCGAAATGATGATCGGCGGCATCTGCGAATCCCCGCTGACAATTCAAGCCATCCTCGGCTGGCATGACGCGCTGAACGAAGGCAAGATGTTGCTCCGCGACATCATCGACCTCGAAGCGACATATGGCGGCGCACCCAACGCCGAAGGCGAAATGCTGGGCGAGGGCGAAAGCGCCGAAGTGATAGAGGAAGCGGAACCGGTAGAAAAGCCCGAAGGCGAAGAAGGCGAAGGCAGCGGCTTCGACGACGAAGAGCAGGAAAACCTCTCGTTGTCGATGCTCGAAGAAAAGCTGAAACCGCAAGTCCTCGAAACCTTCGAGAAAATCGGCAGCGCCTATAGCCGCCTCTACAAGCTGCAAGCCGCGCGCATCGCCGCGACGCAAAAAGGCGAAGCCCCCTCCCCTCAGGCGGATAAAAAGTTCGATAAGACGAAAGAGGAACTGGTCGATCTCGTCCGCACGGTTCGCCTAAATAACCCGCGCCTTGAGCAATTGGTTCAACAGCTCTATACGCTCAACCGCCGTCTGGTCGGCATCGAAGGCCGTATCCTGCGCTTGGCGAGCGATTGCGGCGTGGGCCGTGAGGACTTCCTCGCGCGCTATACGCATCACGAACTCGACCGCAACTGGCTGATTCCCGTCCTCGAAGGCAAAGTGGTGGCCCCCAAAAAGGAAAAAGCCGTCCCGAAAGCCGCAAAGGGCAAAGCCGCCGCTCCGGCAGGAGCCGCAGGCGAACCGGCCCCCAGATTCGTAGCCCCCAACATCAAGGCTTGGACGAAATTCGCCGAACGCCACGAGGCCGAAGTCGACCGTCTGCGCGCTGAAATCGCGTCGATCTGCGACGAAGCGGGCCTGCCGTTGGGCGACTTCAAGCGCATCGTGATGACGGTGCAAAAAGGCGAACGCGAATCCAACCGCGCGAAGAAGGAAATGGTCGAAGCA
>CAZLIG010000175.1:0-4418 GCA_964559415.1 uncultured Rhodospirillaceae bacterium | reverse complement strand
GGCGAGCGACTGCATGGCGCGGGTAAACTGCATCGAGAGGTAGCCGTGCTGCTGACGTGCGACCTGAAGATCGTACATGGGCTGATCGGGCGAGGGCGGACGTTCGTTGCCTTCGTCGTCGAACGCGGCGGCGACATAGCCCGGGAGGGTATTGAGATAGCCCTCGAGGCCGTGAATGACGCGTGCAGGCAGGGTCTGATCGCGCGAGAGGCGAATGATGGGTTGAAGTTCGAGATGGTCGCGGACGACGCCGACGTCGAGAAGCAAGCCCTGCTTGTCGCGCTTGAACGTGAGCGCGGGCATAAGAGCGAACATCAAGGCGACGGCGTGTTCTTTCCACATCGCGTTATCGCCGCCGGCATCCGGCATGAGGTTGACGACAAGGTTGGCGAGATAGGAGGCCGAACCTGTCGAGAACGGGTTCATCGAGTTCGAGGTCGAACCGTCATCCGAGTTGCCGGTCATATAGTTGAGGACGAGAATATCGTCGTCGCGGCCGAAGCGGCGTGTCAGGGAGAAAAGCGAAGCCCAAAGATCGGTGTCGGCCTTACCGTCGGTGTAGGCGAAGCCCGATCCCCAGCAAAGGGCGTTGGTGACCATGGACTTGAGTCCTTCGGTCTTACCTGAACCGGTGGTGCCGATATAAAGGATGTGCGTGCGTGCGTCGTTGTTGGTGAGCCAAAGCTCGCGGCCCACATCGTCGTCGTCCTTGTCCGAAACGTTGCCGAGATAAAGAATGCCGTCCGATTTACCGCCGGACGTTTTTCCCGGAGGAGGGTTATGCGGATCGGCCATCTGGGCGTAGCGCGGAATTTTGAACGGAAGCATAAAGGGCTTTTTGAGTGCCCATTTGAAATAGAAATAGAGGGGAATGAACAAAAGATCGGCAAATCCCTTTGCGGCGATGGGGGCGGCGAACAAATAGAGGATCAGGCCGAAAGAAACAGCTGCGGTGATTTCCGGTTTGGAAATAAAGGAAAGAATGCGCACTGAAGCAGGGCGCACGTCGCGAAGCATGTCGCGTTGAGCAACTTGATATTTGGGTAGAAGAATAGGCATGAGCCGGTCCCGAATTTGCCTTATGCGGCCAAGCCGCAACGGAGACGAAAATAACGTGCAAGTTTCGTACAGCCAACGTTATTTTTTGGTTAATTTGAGGGTTTTTTTCCTATCAAACGCCTATAACAAAAAGCCTTTTTTGATCGGCTTCCTCTTTAACGCGAGGGAGATCGAGCACAAGGCTGCGGTCGGCCTGTGCGGCAATGCCTCTCAGGCCTGCGGCGGCAGCGGCTTTAACGGTATCGGGGCCTATGGTGGGGAGGTCATATCTGTTGTCCTGCTGGGGCTTGGCCATCTTAACCAGAACGCCGCCGGGGCCGTCACGCATAAGGTCTTTGCAGCGAGCGATGAGAGCGTCCGTGCCCTCAATGGCCTCGACGCCAATGACAAGCCCCTGCTGAACGACGACGGATTGGCCCACATCGGCCTCCCCCAAAGCCTTGGCGACAGCCATGCCGCGGGCAATATCGTTTTTGGCGGTCTGGTCCGGTTCGACGTCGCCGACAACCCCCGCGCGAAGAAGAACGCCGCCCAGAACGTCCTGCACGCCGATCACGCAAACATCGCATTCTTTTTCGATCTCGCGACCGATGCGGCGCAAGAGGGCGTCGTCGCCCACGAGCGAAAAACCTATTTTGGCCAAAGCCTTGAAAGCGCGCCAATCCGGTTTGAGCTCCTTGAGGGAGGGTCTGCGCACGCGACCGATCATAACGATCTCTTCGATTTTCTCTGCGGCCACGATTTCGCGAAGTTTACCGAAAGCGCCGAGCGGCAGCCATACATGAGGCGAGCCCTCCGCAGTCTGAGGATCCGCCTGGCCTTCGAGGCAAAGAACGAAAAAGTCGCGGCCCTGAGCGCGGCAAGCCTCGATAACAAGGCGCGGAGCGTTCCCGCCACCGGCGATAATGCCAAGTTTTGGAGAGGATTCAGAACTCATGGACCACCGAACAAAGAAAAGGGCAGATGAAGATAGGCACCAACGATTTCCGCTCCGGGATTGTCCCGAACCAGATGGGCGTTTGAAATATGGCTGATAAAGCCGGTGATACGCAAGCCGTTCGGAAAGCGAACGCCGAGTTCGGCCTGAGACCTGAATTGAAGCATGCAACCCAAGGACGTGGTTTCATTGCCTTTTCCGAAAGCGCCGATGCTTTCGCCCCATGTCAGAATGCCGTATCTGAGGAAGGGAATATCGATATTCAGCCCGCCGTTAAAATAGAGCGCCCCCCGCGAATTGCCCTCGATTCCGACCGCAGGACGAACCTGAAGATAAGGCTCGACCGCGTCAAAGGAAGACGAGATCGCGGGAAGCAAGGAGGTCGCGAACCTGTATTCCAGCCTGTAATCGCGGGAAACGCGGTTATCCGGATGCTTGTCGAAATTGTAAATGCCACCGCCGGCCGAAATGAGGGCAGGCTCCTCCGCCCGCGCCGCAGGACAAACCGCGCACAGCACCCCCGCTGCAAAAAGAAGAGTTTTGATCAAACCAGCAACCGCATTCGACAAGAAAAAGAATCGCGGAAGATTAGCCCTTCAAACTCTTGGCGACAACCTCGGCCGTATTGGCCGAAAGCTTGGCCTTCGAGAGCCGAAGCAACTCAGCCTTCATGGCCTTCTGCCGTCCCGGGGTATAATCGCGCCAGCGTGTAAAAGCCTTTGCGATGCGCGCGGCGACAAGAGGGTTCAAGGCGTCGAGCTTCAAAATCATGTCCGCAATAAAGCGGTATCCCGAGCCGTCCTTGGCATGGAACCCCAGCCCGTTGCCCGCAAAAACGCCAATAAGCGCCGAAACGCGGTTGGGGTTTTTGAACGTAAACGCCGGATGCTTCGTGAGCTTCTTGACGATCTTCAAAACGTCGCGCCGTTTTGCCGAAGCCTGAACGGCGAGCCACTTGTCCATGATGGTCGGAACCTTGCGCCATTTTTTCTCGAAAGCGGCGAAAGCCTTGTCGCGCAAAGGAGAAGCCTTGTCGGCCAGAATGCCCAAAGCGGCGATCTGATCGGTCATGTTCTTCGACTTTGTCGCCTGCCTGAAAACCTGAGCCAGAACGGCGGGATCCTCGGTTGCAGCAAGATAGGAGAGGCAAAGGTTCTTGAGCGCGCGGCGTCCCATCGTCTCGCCGTCCGCAGCGGTATCGCGCACGGACTTGGCAAGGCGCTTGTGCTCGGCGGCGAAATCCCGTGCGAGCCTGTAGGCGATGCGCTTGATAAGCGACTTCCGCGCAGCGAAGAGAGCGTCCGGATCGATAGCCTCTCCGCGAGCCTGCAAGGCAAGTCCCAGTTCGCCCTCGCCGGGAAGCGAAAGAACCATGGCCTTGAACGCGGGATCGAGCTTCTTGTCGCGAAGGACATTGCCCAAAGCGGCAATAAAGGCCTCATCGTCGACCGAGTAGCCCAAAAGCCTGTTGGTGGCGAGCTTGAACCCGGCCTCCCACTTGCTGAAAGGATCGGAATCCTTCGCGAGAAGGAAAAGCAGTTCGCCGTCCGAGTAGGGATAGCTGAGCCTGACGGGCGCCGAGAACTCGCGCAGCAGCGAAGGCACGGGCCTGGACTTGATGTTTTTGAAGGTAAAGGTCTCCACGGCCTTCTTGAGCGAAAGAACGCGCGTGCCGATCAAATCCTTCCCGTTGTGATCCAGAAGTCCGACGGCAAAAGGAATGTGCAAAGGTTTTTTGGTTGGCTGTCCCGGAGTCGGCTTGCACGATTGCCGGATCTTGAGTGTAAAGGTCTTCTTCTTGTCGTCATAGTCGCCGGTAACGTCCAGAACGGGCGTGCCCGCCTGCTTGTACCAGAGAAGGAATTGCGACAGATCGATCTTGTTCGCATCGCTCATGGCCTTGACGAAATCCTCGCACGTCACAGCCTGTCCGTCGTGGCGCTTGACATAAAGAGCCATGCCCTTGTCGAAGCCCTTGCGGCCCACCAGCGTCTGAATCATGCGCAGGACTTCCGCGCCCTTGTCGTAAACGGTGGCGGTATAGAAGTTGTCGATGGCCTGATAATGATCGGGCCTCACGGCATGAGCCAAAGCGCCCGCATCCTCTGCGAACTGGCGGCTGCGCAAATCGCGCACGTTGTCGAGGCGCTCGACGGGAATGGAGTGCGCATCGCCCATATATTCCTGTTCGCGGAAAACGGTAAGGCCTTCCTTGAGGCTGAGTTGGAACCAGTCGCGGCAGGTGATGCGGTCGCCGGTCCAGTTATGGAAATACTCATGAGCCACGACGCGCTCGATAAACGAGATGGTCGCATCCGTCGCGGTTTCCGTACGCCCGAGAACGCAAGTGTCGTTAAAAATATTCAACCCCTTGTTTTCCATCGCGCCCATATTGAAGTCGCGGGCGGCCACGATCATGAAG
>CAZLIG010000174.1:0-4418 GCA_964559415.1 uncultured Rhodospirillaceae bacterium | reverse complement strand
TCATGACGTCGGTCGCGCGCCGAATGCCGTCCACAAGGCTCTCGCGACACCCATAAAGATTGTCGAACTTGGATTTGGTTACGCTGTCATTGACGTTGAACGCCGGGATTTTGAGCTGGTCCTGATCCATCATCGCATAAAGGCGATGGACGCCGGTGGTCGTCTCCTCCGAAACGCCTCGAACGTCGGCAAGAAGCTCCGGGTATTTTTGATGCATAATTTGGGTCAAATCGCCGCCGTCATCGAGCAGCATATTCGGCCTCCAGCCATTTGGCCCCAATACGGTCTGATCGACGCACCACTCATATTCTTCTTCCGTCTCGCCCTTCCACGCAAAAACCGGAATGCCCTTCGCCGCAATCGCCGCTGCCGCATGATCCTGAGTGGAGAAAATATTGCATGAAGACCACCGCACTTCCGCCCCGAGATGGATCAGCGTCTCGATAAGCACCGCCGTCTGAATGGTCATATGCAAACATCCGGCAATCCGCGCGCCTTTAAGAGGTTTTTTCGCCCCAAATTCCTCGCGCACAGCCATGAGACCGGGCATTTCTGTCTCGGCAATGGCGATTTCCTTGCGCCCCCACTCTGCGAGTCCAATATCTTTTACTTTATAGTCCGATGTGCTCATGGAATGTCTCATGAAAAGAGGGGCGAAAGATTTCGAACGATATATCAACCTTTGCTCGAGAGTACAATGTATCAAGTAAATGCCTGCGTATCACAAGCATCCATTTGGCCAGTTCTTCTAAACCTTCGTCGCCGTAGCGATGTAGTTGATATCGACTTTGCCTTTGCGGAGCGAGAAATCGCGGCTGATAGGATTGAAAACAATCCCGGAAAGATCGGCAAGCTTCAGGCCAGCCCGCTCAAGATGCTGGGCAAGCTCCGAAGGTTTAACAAATTTGTTCCAGTCGTGCATTCCTGAGGGCACCCATCCAAGCACATACTCGGCCATAACAATGCCGAACAAATAGCTCTTCGTCGTGCGATTGACGGTCGAAGCAACCAAAATACCGTTAGGCTTGAGAAGTGTCGCCGCGCTTTTAAGCAGCGAGTTAATATCGGCCACGTGCTCCAGCACTTCAAGCGCGAGGACAACGTCAAAGCTTCGCTTTTTTGTCGCAAAGTCTTCAATGGTTGAAGCCACGTAATCGATCTTGAGACCTTCCTCCTCCGCATGAGCGCGCGCGATTTTCAAAGCTTCTTCCGAAACATCAAGCCCCGTGACTTTTGCGCCAAGCTTCGCAAGCGGCTCGCAAGCCAAACCGCCGCCGCACCCGACATCCAAAATAGAAAGCTTCGAAAGAGCGCCTTTCCTTTTTTGGCAGTTCCCAAAAGTATTCTCGATGGCATCACAGATATAGGCAATCCGCGAAGGATTAAGCGTATGCAAAGGCCCCCACTCTCCTTTCGGATCCCACCAGTCTTGCTTGGCGCTGGAGAACCGCGCGATCTCATCTAAATCGACGCTCGAAGCTGGCATCACATACCTCTTGTGCAGTGCAGGGGAATGAATAATACTCCCCCGTCCAAGGTTTTCCATCTCGGAAATAGGCTTTTAGTTATCATGTCTCTAATAGTAATGAAATTTGGCGGGACATCCGTCGGCGACATAGATCGCATCAAAAATGCAGCAACAAAGGTAGCGGCAGAAATAAAGCGGGGACACAAGGTTGCGGTCGTCGTTTCGGCGATGGCGGGGGCGACCGACCAGCTGATCGGATACTGCCGCGCAATCTCCCCCCGTTATGACCAGCGCGAACACGACGCCGTCGTCTCCACAGGCGAGCAAGTCTCCTCCGGTCTTATGGCGCTTGCTCTGCAGCAGCGCGGTCTGAACGCACGCTCTTGGCAAGGCTGGCAGGTCGGACTCCACACAGACGCAACCCACGGCAAAGCCCGCATCGCCGAAATCGACGCCGTGAAATTGCGCGAGAGTATCGAACGCGGTGAGGTAGGCGTCGTGGCCGGTTTTCAAGGCGTTACCGACGATGGCCGCATCACCACACTAGGTCGCGGCGGCTCGGACACATCCGCTGTAGCATTAGCTGTCGCGCTGAAAGCGGACCGTTGCGACATCTACACCGACGTAGATGGAGTCTACACCACCGACCCGCGCATCTGCGACAAAGCGCGCAAGATGAAGCACGTGTCTTACGAAGAAATGCTGGAACTTGCGTCGTTAGGCGCAAAGGTATTGCAGGTGCGCTCGGTCGAAATGGCGATGCGCTACCGGATGCCGGTTCAGGTTTTGTCAACATTTGCGAATGAGATCGGCAGCGATATGCCGGGAACTTTGGTTGCAGAAGGAAACGAAAAAATGGAAGAGAATCCCGTAACAGGCCTTGCTCACACGCGCGACGAAGCCCAGATCACATTGACGGGCATCGAAGACAAGCCCGGCGTTGCCGCGAAGATTTTCGTTCCGCTTGCCCACGCAGGCATCAACGTCGATATGATCGTTCAGACGGCCTCCAGTAACGGCGTCACCGACCTTTCCTTCACCGTCTCGAAGCTCGACGCGGACCGCGCCATCAAGGTTCTTGAGGATGAGAGAAAAACCATCTGCTTCGAAAAGCTGACCTCCTTGCGGGAAGTCACAAAGATTTCTCTCGTCGGCATCGGCATGAGAAACCACGTAGGCGTCGCCGCCACGATGTTCGAAACCCTCGCCTCGAAAGGCATCAACATCCTCGTGATAGAAACCTCCGAAATCAACACCTCCGTCTTGATCTCGGACGAATACACAGAGCTAGCCCTCCGCTCCCTCCACACCGCCTACGGCCTGGACAAAGCCTAGCCCTCCCAGACGAATGTCCTCTCCGCCGCCCTCGCGGGGGAGAGGAGGAGACCCATCGCAAAGCGATGGGAAGGTGAGGTGGCGCCTCCGCTATAAGCGTTACTCCACCGTCACGCTCTTCGCCAAATTCCTCGGCTGATCCACATCCGTCCCCTTGGCGATGGCTGTATAATACGCCAGCAACTGCAACGGAACAACATAGAGCAGCGGCAGAACTGCAGGATCAGCCTTCGGAACCGGAAGTGTAAAGAACATCTTCGCGCCAACATGAGCAATCCCGTCCTTGTCCGAAACCAGAACAACCTTCCCGCCGCGCGCCGCCACTTCCTGAATATTGGAAATCGTCTTCTCATAAAGCGCATCGCTCGGCGCAAGAAACACCGCCGGAAGATTTTCATCCACCAGCGCAATCGGACCATGCTTCATCTCGCCCGCCGGATACCCTTCGGCATGGATGTAAGAAATCTCCTTAAGCTTAAGCGCCCCCTCCATCGCAATCGGATACAAAAGCCCGCGCCCGAGATAAAGCACATCGGTCGCCTCGCTCATCGACTGCGCAAGCTCCTGCAACCTGTTTTCGTCGCGAAGGATCGTGTTGATCTGTCCCGGAACCTCATGCAGAGCCTTAAGAACCGCCTTGATCCTCTCGGCAGGCAACGTCCCGCGAGCCTCGGCCGCCGCAAGCGCCAAGCACAGCAACACCGTCAACTGCGTCGTAAACGCCTTGGTGGAAGCAACGCCGATCTCCGGCCCCGCAAGTGTCGGAATAACGGCATCCGACGCGCGTGCGATGGAGCTTTGCGGAACATTGACGATGGAAAGCACCTTCTGCTTCTGCGACTTCGCATAGTTCAGAGCCGCCAGCGTATCCGCCGTCTCTCCCGATTGCGAAACCACAATCGTCACGCCTCCCTCGGGCATTGGCGCCTCGCGATACCTGAACTCCGACGCGATATCGACCTCAACCGGCAACCGCGCCAACTGCTCAAACCAGTACTTGCCCACAACGCCCGCATAAGAAGCAGTGCCGCAAGCAACGACAGTCACGCGCGGAACCTTCTTCCAGTCAAAGGGCAGGGGTGGGAGCTGAAGCGTATCATTTGCTGAAACAAGCGGAGCCAACGTGTCGGCAATAACAGTCGGCTGCTCGAAAATCTCCTTAAGCATGAAGTGCCGGTACTGCCCCTTGCCGATCATCGCGCCCGAAAGATTTGTCGTCAGTATCTTGCGCTCCACAACCTTATCCGTAACGTCATGAACGATAATCTTATCGGCATAAATCTCCGCCCAATCGTCCTCTTCAAGATACGCAATCTTGTTCGTCTGCGGAGCCAAAGCCAGCGCGTCGGAACCGAGATACATCTCTCCGTCTCCATACCCAAGCGCCAACGGGCTTCCGCGCCGAGCGCCGATAAGCAGTTCAGGATGCCCCGCAAAGACGACCCCAATGGCAAACGCCCCTTCGAGCCGCTTGAGCGCAGCAGCAGTCGCTTCCTGCGGCGTCATCTTCTGCCGAAGCAAATCGCTGATAAGGTGAGCAATAACTTCGGTATCCGTCTCGGACTCGAACTTGCACCCCTTGGCCTCAAGCTCAGCCCTCAACTTCCGGTAATTC
>CAZLIG010000173.1:842-4523 GCA_964559415.1 uncultured Rhodospirillaceae bacterium | reverse complement strand
CAGACGATCGCGGCCGCCATTGTGCTGTTCACATCGCCAACAACCAACACCGCGCGGGGGCGGTTGGCAGCGAAGAATTTCTCCAGGCCAACCATAACGGCCCCGGTCTGCTCTGCGTGGGTGCCGGAGCCTACGCCAAGATCCACCGCCGGACGTGGCATACCGAGATCTTCGAAGAAGACCTTTGACATGATCTCGCCATAGTGCTGGCCCGTATGGACAAGGGCGTGCGGTATCCCTGCGCGTTCGAAGGCAGTATGGATAGGTGCCGCCTTCATGAAATTCGGTCTTGCCCCAACAATCGTGCAAATCACACGACCCACGCTAGCGCATACTCGGTTGGAGGGCCATTCATCGGACGACTGAATTCCGCCTTAGGCAGCTCGCATCGAGGTTCTCATCCTTGACCGAGTCTCGAAGGGGCAGTATCCTGCGCCGGCTAGACTGTCTGCCTTGAGATTCAAGACGCTGCATGCGCTATCCATCCTGCTCCGGCGGACTCTAACAAGGTCCCGAAGGGACAGGGTACCTCAGCCCTCACTCTGATTTATGGTCTGCATCCGAATCGAGCGCCATTGATGTCATGCCCATCTACGATCCCCCAAAGTCTTACGCTTCTGCTGGCCACGCAGGGCGACCGCTCGATTCTACCGACGCGTTCAGGGGACAACTCAGAGACCCGAGTGTCATCACCCCTCTTGACCAGCCAGCAGCACAACGGATCTCCGCTCTCAAAAACAGGTGCGAGCGAGCATCTCGTTCCACGCTGGACCTCGACCTTGGCAGGACCCCGAAATCACCCACAGCGAGCCCAGACAAAGTGTCCAGCGTGCCGCAGACCCTCTCGTCGCCCTGGCCAGGATGGGCGGGGTGTCCCAAAGTGGGAGTATCAAGTGCCGCCTTGGATAAGGAGTTCGCCGCTGCAATGAGAATGCACGCCTGCCGCTCGTAGAGTTACAGGGCCCGATGACGGCTGTGGGAGCATTGGAAAGAATGGACGATACCGTCTCCAGCCCGCCTCGCGCGTGTGACTCCTGCCGCAGTCATCCGTCCGCCCAGTCCCCGCAGAGTATCACGCCGTTCTTCGGCGGCATTCTAGCCGTCCTCTTCCCAGTTGTGGCGAGCATACTCGGGTACGCGGACATCCTTCTTTCCTACACACTAGGACTAGTATTCTCCACCATACTGCCGGTTCTCACCGCGCGTCTCTTGAAGCAGAAGCCCGGCGGAATGGTGGCCCTGGGACTCTGTTCCTACGCAATACTTGCTTTAGTCAGTTTGGTCGTGCTCCAGGATAGTGTGCGTGAACTTGGAAACCCCTTTAGTATGCGAGGCGACGACGACCTCTACTTTCGCAATGCGATCGAGTTGTTGGAAGGGAGTTTCCCCGATCTCTTCACACCATTTGATATCCTGACGGCGAGTTTTGGTTTGATCAACCAAATCGCCGGGATTCGTGTCGAGCTGCCCGTGATCCTTCCAGTGAATTGGATGTTGGCGGCTGGCTCAGTAGTACTATCCGCGCAGGTCGCGGCGCGAGTCTCCTCTCAGACACCGCCAGATTGGCTGATTCTGGCCACCACTCTTGGCAATGTCACATTTCTGCAGACAGGGGTGGAACTATTCCGTGACGCTTTCATCGCGTTTCTGTTCCTGTTAATGCTGGCGGCGGGGTTGCAACGTCGATGGGGGTGGATAACCGCAACCTTCCTGGTGTGCTTTCTGGTTCGCGGCGGCTCTGCCCTCCTAGGATTGGCATGTGCTTGCATGGTGGCCTTCCAGGAGCGCCTTCATTCGAAACGCCACGTCCTCCTTATGGTAGTTGCGATGACCGTTGCAGCTCTTCTGACGCTCACTTCTGCCTCTCTCCTGTCCAGGATGGCACCCTGGAAGACTGAAACGTCAGGCGAGTTGACCGAGGACTTCCTATCCCGACGTGAAGGCCTGATTTCCGAGCACGAAAGTTCGGACGGTTCTTCAACGCGTTCGATTGTTGAGATGGGCTGGAAGGGCTACCCGCTTAGGCCGGTGGCGTTCCTACTCGCACCGATTCGGGCACGTCCACTCTATGACAACTGGCTCATCGCCAATAGTGGGCGGCTGATCTACTCATCCATCCTTCGCCACTTCATGATTTTTTGGAACCTTAGCATTGTTCTGTGGGTGATCGTGGCCCCGCGGCTGGCCCTAGGCATTTATCGCGGGCTCACATCTGATTCTCTTTCGTGGTTAGTCACCACCTGCGTCTTCCTCATGGTCCTTTGTGCCATCAGCTTCGTCAGCTACCAAGACCGCCACAAGACCATGTTCATTGTTCTCTTGCCGACCATGATCTCCTATGCAGACCAACGCCGGCGGACAACAAGGCAACGCACTTTCATCGATATCGCCGCAATTGTGACAGCAGCCATTCTGCTGTTCGTGAATCGCTCATTACTATTGTGAGTTTTTGAACTGTGCGACTGCTACTCATACATTTGGCTTCAAGGTCGCAAGATGGTGAAGCACAAAGGGTTCGCAACCTTGGGATGGAAATGGTCAAGGCGGCGTATGATGAAGTCTTTGAGGCTACAGTCATTCCCTTATGGCCTCCTAAGCATCTGTTCCATGTCCTGAGAAGCCGGCCCCTCCTGAGGAATGCCCGCCGTGTTGTCCTGCCGATCGTGCTTCCTAGATTTCGCCTTCGATTCATGCGCCAGCTCAATCAATGGATTCAGAACCGCCTGGGTCGTCTGTTGGGCCGGATTCTGCGTCCCGATATCGTGCTTGGCGAAACCCATACCGCGTGGCCGGTCGCCTCTGGAGCGTCAGAGACCTCCCAAGGATCCACCCTGCTGATGGACATCCATGGCGCCGTTCCCGAAGAGATACGCTACTCCTACCCGAGTACACCATGGCACCGCGGCAACGCAGAGCTTATGGACCAGATCGAAAGACAGATCGTGATGCGATCGAATCTGGTCATCTGTCAGTCCCACGGAATGGTTACTCACCTAACAAGGAAACACAACCATCCTTCTGCCAGAATGGCTGTCTTCCGATGTGGTGTGGACGTTCAACGCTTCACCTTCGATTCGGTCGCTCGTGTGAGGATCAGAGAGAGCATAGGCGTCTTCACGGATGAAGTCCCCGTCTTCATTTACAGTGGAAGCCTGGCACGTTGGCAACGGCTTGAACACACGCTGCAATTGGTTCGCGCCTTCTCGGAGCGGAACTGTTCAGATACACGAATGATCATTCTTACTGCCGAGCGGAAAGAAAGCGCATTAGCCCTCCTCCTTTCGTCTGGTCTGAAGAAAGACCAAGTCCACGTCTTCAGCGTTGACAATGCCGCGGTCCCTCAGTACTTGAGCGCAGCAGATGTTGCGTTCTTGCTTCGCGATGACACGCTCCTGAATCGAGTTGCCTCGCCGACGAAGCTGGGTGAGTATCTTGCCTGTGGTTTGCCAGTGGTTACGTCGCCGGTCGCTCAGTATTGGCTGTCTCCAGAGGAGATATCCGACTGTACCTGCATAGTCAGGTCTGATGGGCAATTGCAGGCTTGCGAGGACCTGGCATCGTTCGTTGAGCGGATCAAGGCCGATCCTGAGATGTGTCGCAGCAGGTGTCGCGAAATGGCCTGCTCCTACCATGCACGAGACATTGATGCTCAGGGGCTCCATTCTGCCGTTCAAGGATGCC
>CAZLIG010000173.1:411-832 GCA_964559415.1 uncultured Rhodospirillaceae bacterium | reverse complement strand
TTAACGCATTGGCCGCGGGTGGGATGGAGGTCTTTCTGACCCACCTTGCATCAGAACTGGCCAGAGATCATGACGTCACTGTTCTTTCCTATGCAGGTGTTCTGGACGCGAGAGGTGAGTCACTTGCGGGGGAACTCCGGGCCGCCGGCGTCAATACAGTGTTACTCAATCGGCGTCGTGCGATAAGCAAGGCTCTCGTGCCTCTCCAGATGGCAAATGTCATCCGAAACATGCGCCCTGACATCGTTCATGTGCACGGCATCATGTCACAGAATTTCTGTCTGGCCGCGCGTTGTCTTGTGCCGTGGCGCCCATCCTATATCTACACTGTTCACAACACTGTATGGGGTGGGGCACGGTGGATGCAACTCCAGAGCCGCTGTTTTGATCATGTAGTGCTTTGTTCCGAGGCAGTGCTGAA
>CAZLIG010000173.1:0-401 GCA_964559415.1 uncultured Rhodospirillaceae bacterium | reverse complement strand
AAGAAGCTGTCTGACGAGGCGGCGGCCAGGGCTGAGGCAGTGCTGAAGGCCAATCGTGCAGTGTTGCGGCCCGGCCGTTTCACGGTTATCCCGAACGGAATCCACCTCTCGCCCGCATACGGAGATGGGCGGAAGCGAGAGCTCCTTATTCAGCTTGGGCTATCACCTGCCAGGGTGATAATGCTGAACATCGGCTCGATGAATTTGCGAAACGGGCTTCTCCAGAAGGCGCAGGATCTAACGATTCGTGCCTTCGCATGTTCTGGAATACGGGACTTGGCGCAGCTCGTGTTCGTAGGCGATGGGACTGAGCGAGCGCGGCTGGAGGACTTATGCCGAAGTCTTGGCGTTGCCGATGATGTCGTTTTCTGCGGAGTAGTCAACAACGTCCAGGAATACAT
>CAZLIG010000172.1:0-4667 GCA_964559415.1 uncultured Rhodospirillaceae bacterium | reverse complement strand
AACAGCTTTTCAACGAGATTGGAACTGACATTCCCGAGATTGGCCATTACCTGAGATAAATCCTTGATCTCGTCGTCGTTCATATGCCCGAAGATGCGCGCGGCATATTCCTCGCCCAACGCCAGAATAAACAGCGCGGATTTTTCGAGCCCCGAAAGGGACTTGATATCTTCGCGAACGCGTTGCCCGGCCATTACCTATTCTCCTGATACATCCAGTTGCGCAGGATACCGATAGCCTCGTCGGGATGCTTGTCGACAATCTCGCCGACCTTCCGAAGCGACGAAGCCTTGACGCGGCCTTCGACGCGCGAAATATCGATCATGCGCTCGATTTCCGACTCCGCCGCGGCCGCCTCGGCCTCCGCATTGGCAAGGGCGTTGGCATTGGGGGAGGGGAGTTGGGCGACGGAAGAGGACGTCGCGCCCGGAACGCTGGCATAAGTCGCGCCGCCGCTCATCAAGGCTTGCTCTGAAGTAACGGTGGCGGTGGACTCGAGAACCTTCCGCAAAATAGGCCGAACGATAAGCACGACGACCAATAACCCGATCAGCGCAAGAATAAGCGTCTCGACTGCATGGAAAATGTCCGCCCGGGGAATCCCCATCAGCATGTTGGTAGGCCCGCCCTCAAGCTCCTTGGTCATGTCGGTCTGAGCGAACTGCATATTAACGACTTCAAGGGAGTCGCCGCGCGCGCCGTCGAAGTTGACAGCCGACTTAACAAGCTCCTTAAGCTTGCCCATCTCGTCCTCAGTGCGGGGGATATAGGTCGTGGTCTTTCCGTCCTCTGAAGCCTTGTAAGCCCCGTCGACGACGACGGCGACCGAAAGCCTCCGGATCTGCCCGCTCTCGCGCACCTGATTGCGGATGGTCTTGTT
This sequence comes from uncultured Rhodospirillaceae bacterium, assembly GCA_964559415.1. Classification (GTDB taxonomy): domain Bacteria; phylum Pseudomonadota; class Alphaproteobacteria; order UBA9219; family UBA9219; genus CAIXLI01. The sequence continues at coordinate 3,787 of CAZLIG010000172.1, read as the reverse complement.
AATCTCGTAATTGACGGTTTCTTCCGACCTGTTGTTCTTGTTGGACGATCCGCTGGCTCCGCCCCCGGCAATCTGCTGCGGCGATGTCGGCAGGTTGTTGGCAATGGAAGCAGCCCCTTGCGCGCCGGGTTCGGAATTCGTCGCCGCCTCGCTCACGCTTTGCGTTGAGCGAACAACCTGGCTGTCCGGATCGAAAATTTCCGAACTCGTCGTAATCCGGTCAAAGTCCAAGTCCGCCGAAACCTGCGCGCGGACCTTTCCAAATCCAAGCGTCTGGGTCAAAAGGTCTTCAATCTTGCGCGCCTGAGACTGCTCAAACTGCAAACGCATATCGTCTTGATCGGCAGTTCCCGTGCCGGCGCCGCCCGCCGATGAGTTCGAAGGCCGCGCCAGAAGGTTCCCCCTATCGTCGACAATCGAAACCTGTCCCGGTTGAAGCTGTGGAACCGCAGCCGCAATCAGATGCTGGATCGAGGCAATCTGTTCGCGCGTTAAAACCGCGCCATTGCGTGTTTTCAAAAAGATGCTTGCGGTGGCCGTCTGCGTCGAATGGCTGAACAACTCCCGTTGGGGCAAAACCAGATGCACGCGCGCATTTTGAATGGGGTCCATCGCGCCGATGGTGCGGGCAAGTTCGCCCTCCATCGCGCGCAGATGATTGACGTTCTGGACGAAGCTTGTGGTTCCAAACCCTTCCTTCTGGTCAAAAATCTCATACCCGATGGAGCCGCCCTTGGGCAGCCCATCGGCTGCCATCGTCATGCGGATTCTGCCCACTTGGTCGGAAGGAACGCGGATCAGTGTCCCGCTTGAATCCACCTGATACGGAATTTTGAGGGCATCGAGCTTCTGGGCAATCGCGGCGGAATCGTGTTGGTCGAGTTCGGTATAAAGGAGAGCAAGAGGGGAGGTCGAAACCCGTGTCGTGATAAATCCCAGCATCCCCAAAAGGCTGATGCCGACCACGGCAATAGCCACGAGGCGCATGGGGCCGAGATTGCGCAGAGTTTGTAGAAAAGCGTTCACTTTTTCCTTCTCCTGCTCTACATCTTGGGGTGACTCGAGCGAATCACCCCGTTCTCTTGTATCTTAACCATAACGCGGCAGAAATTGCCTACTAAAAATTATCTTTAGTTAAAAAACACCGCAAAATCGTGAATTTTTCTTTAACGAACCCGGCAGAAATTGCCGATTTAGTGGGTGAGGTGTGTCTTTTGCGCAACGGGTGGTATGCGCAGAGTGCCTTGATACGACCGGACATGGATTCCGGTCAAGCACTTCGGGGGCTGTAGGCACAAAAAGCTGTGGAAAACAAAAGCTTCGTCTTTTCCTAAACCGGAACTCCATCACCCTATAAGAAGTGGGGGTGGGGACGTCTCCTCTAAACAAAATGCTTTGTTGAAAGTCCAACGTCATTCCCCGCGCGGCGGGGATTCCATTCATTTCAACGTCGCCAGTTTTCAAAAAAACATCACTGATGGCTAACTAACTCGCAGTGCGGATGAACAGCGCAGTGCCTCTTCACTCTGCACAAAGAGAAAGAGCCAGATTTGACGCTAGCGGATAAACGTGTAAAGTCGTGCAGGTTTTTAGGTGCTTATTTGAGGAGAAAATGGCGGAAACAACAGCAGCCGTTGCGCCTTCGGGCAACTTGATGAAGGGAAAGCGCGGCTTGATCATGGGAGTCGCGAATGACAGGTCATTGGCGTGGGGTGTAGCGCAAGCGTGCGCTGCGCAAGGGGCAGAACTGGCCTTTACCTATCAGGGAGATGCGCTCCTGAAACGTGTATCGCCCTTGGCATCGTCTGTCGGAGCGGAACTTGTCGTAGCCTGTGATGTAACCGACGAAGCCAGCATGGATGCGCTGTTCGAGCAGATAAAAAAGGAATGGGGAAGCCTGGACTTCTTTGTGCACGCCATCGCCTATTCCGACAAGAACCAGCTCGACGGCCTGTATCTCGACACGACGCGCGAAAACTTCCTCAAGACGATGGATATTTCGTGCTACTCGTTCACGGCCCTTGCACGCCGCGCAACGCCTTTGATGGCAGAGGGCGGCAGTATGTTGACGCTGTCCTACCTTGGAGCCGAGCGTGTCATGCCGCATTACAATGTCATGGGCATCGCAAAAGCCGCTCTCGAAGCGAGCGTCCGCTATCTGGCGGTTGACTTGGGCGGCAAGAAAATTCGCGTCAATGCCATCTCTGCGGGCCCCATTAAAACGCTGGCCGCAAGCGGCATCGGCGACTTCCGCTACATTCTGAGATGGAACGAGATCAACGCGCCGCTCAAGCGCAACGTCACGATCAACGAGGTCGGAAACACGGGCCTCTATCTGCTGAGCGACCTCGGCTCGGGAATGACCGGCGAGGTGCTGCACGTGGACGCCGGATATCATACCGTCGGCATGATCGCCGTGGATGAAACCGAGCGCCTTTCCGAACTCGTCAACAACATGAACGCATCATCCAATGGCCAGCAATAGCCTCGGCACGCTGTTCCGTATTACGACATGGGGCGAAAGCCACGGTCCCGCAATAGGGGTTGTCATCGATGGTTGCCCGTCAATGATCCCTCTGTGCGAGGATGACATCCAGTCCTACCTCGATAAGCGAAAGCCGGGCCAGTCCCGCTTCATGTCGATGCGGAAGGAAGGGGATAAGGTGAAAATCCTCTCAGGTGTCTTTGATGGCAAAACCACAGGCACGCCGATCAGCCTGCTGATCGAAAAATACCGATGCGCGTTCAAAAGACTACGACGAGGTAAAGGAAAAATTCCGCCCGGCTCACGCCGACTATGCCTACTTTGCCAAATACGGCATCCGGGATTATCGAGGAGGCGGACGCGCTTCCGCGCGCGAAACCGCGTGTCGCGTTGCGGCAGGAGCCGTCGCCCGCAAAATCCTTGGCGAAACAATCTCAATCCGAGGCGCCGTCATCCAGTTAGGCGCGCATAAGATCGACCGCTTGAGATGGGACTGGAACGAAGTCTCAAACAACCCGCTCTTCTGTCCTGATCCGAAAGTCGTTCAGGAATGGACAGAATACTTGGACTCCATCCGCGAAAGCGGTTCCTCCGTCGGTGCAGTCGTTGAAGTCGTTGCCTCAGGCACCCCCGCAGGCTTGGGCGAACCCATCTACGACAAGCTCGACAGCGACCTTGCACGCGCCATCATGAGCATCAACGCCGTAAAAGGCGTCGAAATCGGCGCTGGTTTTGGAGCCGCAGAGTTGACCGGAGAACAAAACGCCGACGAAATGCGCGCCGGTCCGAACGGAAAACCTGCTTTCCTCTCCAATAACGCCGGAGGAATCTTGGGCGGCATCTCGACCGGTCAAGAAATCGTGATCCGCTTTGCCGTCAAACCCACACCCTCGATCCTCCAGCCTTTGCGCACGATAACCACAACGGGGCAGGAGACTGAAATATCAACCAAAGGCCGCCACGACCCCTGCGTCGGCATCCGCGCCGTCCCAGTGGGCGAATCGATGGTAGCTTGCGTCCTCGCCGACCACCTTCTGCGCGCAAAAGCAGCGCGCAATTAACTCTCACCCGCCATCGTGTCCCCGATGGGGGTATTTGAAATAAAGCACTGATACCGCAGCGAATCCGAAATATAAAATCTCCCTGAAATAGTTCTTTTCGAACTCACTGAAACTATTTTAGTAAACAGTCCCTCGTTTTGGGAAACCCTTCCGCCTCCGAGGGTTTTGTGGTTAACAAAAGACTCACAAAAGTATACAAGGGGGGAAGCGATGCAGTATAATCTTTACCGGTGAAGGGGGG
>CAZLIG010000171.1:0-4675 GCA_964559415.1 uncultured Rhodospirillaceae bacterium | reverse complement strand
GAGCGCGTCGCGCACCGCGCGCATAGCGTCGGTCAGTGTCGCCCCGTGAAAAGACTTCAGCCTCATTTAGATCTGCCCCAAGGTTTTAATTTTAGCCTTCGGATGAATTTCATTTTGCGACAAAACGGTGGTCGAAGCCCTAAAACGCTCAATGACCGATCTAACGTAGTTGCGTATAGTCGGGCTGACAAGCAGAACAGGAGATTCCCCAATAGCAGCCTGTCTATCATAGGCTTGCCTGATCGACGAAATAAACTGTTGCAGGCGGCTCGGCGCCATTGCCAACTGTCTCGAATCCCCCTCGCCGATGATGGACTCGGCGAAAGCCTGTTCCCACTCCGGCGAAAGGGTGATGATTGGAATATACCCCATCTCGTTGGTATTGGCGTCCGAAATTTGTCGTGCCAACCGGCTGCGCACGTGTTCGGAGATCGAGGTAAGGTTACGCGTAACCCCCGCAGCTTCCGAAATGCCTTCAAGAATGGTGGGTAAATCGCGGATGGATACGCGCTCCGAAAGCAGGTTTTGCAATACGCGCTGCAAACCGCTGATGGTGACTTGGCTCGGAATGACATCCGCCACCAGCTTCTGCTGGTCCTTGTTAAGCTCGTTAAGGAGCTTCTGCGCCTCGGCATAAGAGAGCAGATCGGGCGTATTGTCCTTAACGATCTCAGTTAAATGCGTCGTGATAACGGTAGGCGGATCGACGACCGTATACCCTTTGAACAGCGCCTCTTCCCGATATGTCGGGTCAATCCAAGTAGCCGCCAATCCGAACGTAGGCTCAATCGTACCCTCTCCGGGCAAAGAAATAGGCTGCCCCTTCGGGTCCATCACCAGCAGCATTCCCGGACGCAAATCCCCGCGTCCCGCTTCAATCTCTTTAATGCGCACAACATAAGAATTAGGCGGCAATTGCAAATTATCCTGAATGCGCACGGCAGGCATAATAAAGCCCATCTCCGAAGCCAATTGCTTGCGCAACCCCTTGATCTGATCCGTAAGCCTTTGCCCCGCCTCGCTGTTGATAAGGCTCAAAAGCGCATACCCAAGTTCAAGCCTGATCATGTCGATGGAAAGCGACTTCCCAATGGGTTCTTCGGTCACAGCCGCAGGCTTCTTCGCCGATTCGGCTCCGTCTGCCTCCGCCTGCCTTTCCTTCGCGGCTTGTGAAGTCGTATAGCAGGCAAACCCCGAAAGCCCGCCCAGAATGGCAAAGGGCAAGAACGGCATTCCCGGAAGTATCGCAAGGGCTGTCAACATGGCCGAGCTCATTCCAAGGGCCATCGGATATCCGCCAAGCTGCCTGAACAACGCCTTGTCGGTAGACCCCGCAAGGTTCGCCTTGGTAACAAGCAGACCGGCTGCCACGGAAACGAGCAGGGCAGGGATTTGCGTCACCAGCCCGTCTCCGACCGTCAACCTGACATAAGTATCGGCCGCCTGCATAACCGGCAGCCCATGCCTGAACGTGCCAATAGTGATGCCGCCCACGCAGTTAATGAACGTAATGCACAAGCCCGCAACGGCATCGCCTCGAACGAACTTCGCCGAACCGTCCATCGACCCGAAAAAGTTGCTCTCGTCTTCGAGTTCCTTGCGCCGCTTGCGTGCCTGATCCTCGTTGATAAGCCCCGAGGATAAATCGGCATCGATAGCCATCTGCTTGCCGGGCATGGCGTCCAACGTGAACCTTGCCGCGACTTCGGCAATACGTCCCGAACCTTTGGTGATAACAACGAAATTCACCAATGTCAGAATGGCAAACACGATAACGCCGATGATGAAGTCTCCGCCCATCACAAGGCTGGCGAACGCTTCAACAACATGGCCTGCTGCCGAAGTCCCCTCATGCCCGCGCGTCAAAACAAGCCGCGTCGTCCCCAAATTAAGCGAGAGCCTGATGAGGGTTGTGATGAGCAAAACGGTCGGGAACGAACTGAACTCAAGCGATTTGTTGATGAACAGCACCGTCATAAGAATAAGAACGGAGCACGTAATCGAAATCGAAAGCCCAATATCGACCAGAAACGGCGGCAGTGGAATGACCAGCGCCGTCAGAATGGTCATCAAGCCGAGGCCAAGCCAAACCTCGCCCCGTTTGAAAATATTGCTAAACGGATCGGAACTTTCCGAAGCTGTTGTCGCTTGCTCGGTCATTAAATGGCCCAGTGTCCTTTCCGTTCATTCACTCGCGTCATCCCGGCGAAGGCCGGGATCCAGCGCCGCGCGTCTGCGCGGCATAAGACTCGAACACCGCCGAAAACTAAAGCCAATGGTCCGTAAGCCGCCACTGCTTAATCCTCCACCGGATAGCCCTTGTTCTTCATGCACGTATCAACGCGCTCTTCGAATGAGCCGGGCCGTCCGGGAGCGGGTTCCGCCCACCTCCGGCAAGCCGCGACATCATCCTGAAACAGAGACACGCTATCGACCTTCCGCGTAAGCGTCGGTTCATAAGGCCCCGAACCGCAAGAGCACGAGCAAAGCATCAAGACACCCAAAACCGCACAGCCCCAACGGTTCATGGTGGCGTTCGAGACAAGGCCTGAAGCTAAAGACCGCTTCATGAGGCAACCCGCTCCTCGCCAGCACCGCCCGCAACAAACACGCCTTCGTCGCTGTACTGTTTCAGTTTGTTTCGAAGCGTCCGTATCGAAATGCCGAGAATGTTGGCGGCATGGGTTCTATTTCCAAGGCAGTGGCTCAGCGTGTCGATGATCAAATCGCGCTCGACATCAGCCACCGTTCTGCCCACAAGGCTGCCCATAACCGATGCAACCGCTTGCCCTGCCACCTGCATCGGCGTTTGAGCCTGAGCCGGAGTCTCCGGCGCAAGGTTCTGTCCCGTGAGCATGATCGCATCCGGCTCAATCTTGTCGCCCTGAGCCAGAAGGATGGCGCGATGCATTGTGTTTTCGAGTTCGCGCACGTTGCCGCGCCAGTGATGAGCCTGAAGCGCCGCCATCGTTGCAGGCGAAAGCGGCCTGTTCGGAAGCCCGTTAGCTTTCGCATATTTCTCTGCAAAATACTTGGCGAGAGGAACAATATCGCTCACCCGGTTGCGCAATGGCGGAAGATTGAGGTTCACGACGTTAAGCCGGAAGTACAGATCCTCCCTGAACCTCTTGGCCTTAACCTCCTCCTCGAGGTTCCTGTTGGATGTGGCGAGAAGCCGGATATCGATCTTAATTGGCTGCGTCCCGCCTACGCGGTCAATCTCGCGTTCCTGAATGGCGCGCAGAAGCTTGGCCTGAAGCCTGCTGTCCATCTCGCTGATTTCGTCAAGAAGCAGAGTGCCTCCGTTAGCTTCCTCAAACTTCCCGATGCGGCGGGCAATGGCTCCGGTAAACGAACCTTTCTCATGCCCGAACAACTCGGACTCGAGCAGATTGTCGGGAATTGCCGCGCAGTTCACCGAAACGAAATTTGCCGTAGCCCTCCGGCTCTTGCGATGGATGTAACGGGCCATAACTTCCTTGCCCGTCCCGCTCTCGCCCGTAATAAGAATGGAAGCATCGCTGGCCCCCACGCGGTCGATCAGCTGCAACAAGGGTTGCATGGCCTGATCTTGCGCAATAAAGGTCTGATCTTCCTCGGCGACCGCCTGCAAAACGGCGGCGATCAAATCGGCATCCGGGGGCAGGGGAACATACTCTTTCGCCCCCGCGCGAATGGCGCGCACGGCAACGGAGGCGTCGGCTCCAATCCCGCAAGCCACAACCGGAATATTGATGCGTTCGGACTTTAAGCTGTCGATAAACTGTGCAATGTCGAGCGAAACATCGCACATCGTAAGATCAGCCCCTTGCCCGTTGCGCAACGCATTGAGAGCGCCCGCGATGCTGTCGATATGCGCGACCTTGGCGCCGCGTTGCGTGGCAATGCGTCCTGCAGTGCCCAGAGGTCCATCCAATCGTCCGACGATCAAAAGTCTCATTTCCGTGAATGCTCCCTTAGTTGTTCCGATCCGATTTAATGATTTCAGTCATCGTAATGCCCAACCGGTCCTCAACCACCACCACTTCGCCACGGGCAACGAGGCGATTATTGACATAGATATCGATAGCCTCGCCGACCTTTCGGTCAAGCTCGATGACCGCGCCTCGTCCAAGCTTCAACAAGTGGCTGACCTGCATTTCGGCCTTGCCGAGAACGGCGGCCACCTCCACCGGAATGCCGTAAACGGCATCCAGATCGTTGGCCGTAATAGGCTGATGATCCTTAGGCGCTTCGCCCGAGTTGGCGTCAAGCTCTGTAAGGGTCAGGGATTCTTTATCGTCGGCCATAAATCACTCCTGGATCAAGAGGGTAAAAGGGTTTGTTCAACGGCATTCATAGTGGCGGGCGTATTGCGTTCGACACCGCCGTCGGCCCACTCGATGCGGCAATCACCCGAGGCTACCTCCGATGAGGCCAAAACCACAAGCTGTCCCGAAAAGGCCCGCTCTGTCGCAATTGTTTGAATCTTTTCATTAAGCTGATCGAAATCGGCCTCGCTGAGTCGCACCACAAGCCTCGCCTCGCGGGCCATCTCGCGGATCGTATCGGCAATCAGAGCCTCGACCTCCTCGGTTCCATTTTTCTGAACGAAGATCGGCAAAACCTTTTTGACGACCGACAGAGCGAGTTGCCGCGTCTGGAAGGCGGCGGCAGTCTGTGCGGCGTTCATGTG
>CAZLIG010000170.1:3814-4720 GCA_964559415.1 uncultured Rhodospirillaceae bacterium | reverse complement strand
ACCGGATTGTCACCCTTAGACAGCTTAGCCAGCCAATTGTGTAGGTCCCGCCGAAGAGCCTTGTCCGTGTTATCTTCGATTACGTTATAGATGAAATCGTGAAGTCTGTCGGAAATCTCCTTTTTGCGCCGCGATTGTCTATCCATTGCCTTCTTTCCAACTTCAGCGAAGGCTCCGACGATGGAATCTAGGAGTTTGACACTCGTTCCAACGGAGGGATCGTTTTCCTTGGCAGCAGCGTTGGCGTTGGCTTCGTCGCGCGCTATATCTTCCAGTAATTTGGACACCTTGTCCTGCTTGGCGATGCTGCTGACCGTCTCTTTCGCGATCTCCCCACAGGCCGCAAAGATGACGTCGGAGAAGCAGTGGTCGGCAAACGACTGGGCGATGAGCTTGGCCTGCTCGCCGGTGAAGGGGGTCAGCTCGGTCTCCGCAAACTTGCGGAAATCCTGAATGCCCGCCTTGGCCCCCGACACCTTGGCCAGCCATTCCCCGCGCTCGCTCCGACAAGAGTTCTCACGCACCGTAAGCGGAGCGAGGAGGTTTTCGCGGACCAGCCTATCGGCGGCCAGCGCGCCCTTGCGGCCAAGGACGATGCGCCCCTTGTTCTCCACGACATACTGCTCAATGGCCCCCGTGATCCCATCGATGCAACTGGACTCCAGGAGCGCCTGAACGGCGGCGTCGGTCACCCGGCCATCTTGGGCAAGAAACTCATCATAGGGAGCCTTCACCCGCAGACGATGGAGCATTTCGGTGCCGACCAAGGTCCACGCCTCCTCGAGATTGGTGACCTGCTCCGACTTGAAAGCCGACGCCAACTCCAACAGCCATTGGCGCGAATTTCCGTCCAAGGATTCCGCCAGCGAGCCCTCCCGCGCCCGCTGGGCAGCAGTGCCCAGAAAC
>CAZLIG010000170.1:0-3765 GCA_964559415.1 uncultured Rhodospirillaceae bacterium | reverse complement strand
TATATTCGCGTCCCGTATCTCCACTCCGGCGGCCCGCAGCCTCGCCGCGCTGTTAGGGATGACCACGTCCGCGAAATATTTCCGGGCGGGGTTTTCCGCCTTCATATTGACGCTGACGAACAGTGATTCCCGAGAATGTTGATAATAGCTGCCGATTAGGCGGACGACCTCCTGCTCAGGCACGCGCCCGTCGAGCAGGTACCAGATTGCGTCGGAGGTGTTGATTACGTTCTGCGCCGTCTGTGTGTCGTAGGCGTTAGCGAGGATGCCGGGGCAATCCGTGATCGAAGCCCCGATCCGAGCCAGCCAAGGCGAAGCAACGTGGCAGACCACTCGCCCGACAAAGACAAACGCCGCCTCCTCGGGCCGGAACACCGAAGGATCGCCCTCCGCGTAACGGGTCCGAAAATCTTCCGGGTAGCGGATGATCGCGCCAACGCTCGCCAGGTCGAATCTCTCGTTCCGCTTTGCGGCGATGACCGGAGCATCAAAGAATTGCAGGATGAGGCCGCTCGTGAAGAGCTGGTCGCGGCGCTCCTCCTCCCAGGACGGAGGGTCCGCCTTCCACTGGTCAAACTCAGCGCGCCACGCCGCGCGCGCCTTCACGAGGACATCCGGTTTGTCGAGATGATCGGCTAGCGCACCCACGACCGGGCGGCAAATCGCCATCAGCTCCTGCGGGCTGCGCCACTCGACCTCCACGCTTTCCCCGTTCGCATCCGGCGCATTGATGGCAGTGATGACACTCGCGCTGCAGTTGATGCCGCCATCGCCCATCGGCGAAATGAACCGCCCGCCGCACATCGCGTTGAATGTCGTGGATTTTCCGCCCTGGAAACGGGAAACCAGTGCGATGCGGAAGGTGTCCTCCATCACTCTTTTGCGCAGGTCCTTCATCTCTTGAAAAACCGCCGCTACATCCCCCATGTCGGGGGGCATCCCGGCACAATGCGCGGCAAGTTGGTCTCGCACTTTGTCGAACAACTGCAAGAGCTTCGCGCGCTGCTCGGTATACTCCTGGATAGTCATTGGATATGCTCCTTTCCGCGTTATGACATGCACGCCTGTTCGACCTCTTGCACAAAACGCTCGAAGCGCTGACGCATCGGCTGCACCTTGTCGGACCGGATTTCGGCGCTACGTTTCGCGATCTTAATCCGCTCGCTCTTCTTGTTTTGGGCGACCTTGAGAGCTGCGGCTTTCTCCTCCTTGAGCGTGGCCTGAGCGGCGCCTAACATGGAATTGATCGCCTCAACGTAGTAGTTTCTCAGGCTATCATCCTTGGAGAGGCTATTGATGATTTCCGTGCGCTGCGCCCCCAAGCTGCGTTTCAGTTGATCCTTCAGTTTGCCGGCAATCTCACCAACATCCGGGCCGCTGAAGGCGTCTTTAAGCATGTTGATGAGCTGCGTGAACGCACCGCCGCCTCTGAAGAGCACGGCGATCATTCCCGCTGGGATTGCCACCGGCCAAGTTACGAAGGTCAGAACGCCTGCCACCCCCAGCGCGACAAGACTGGCCGCCCCTACTCCCTTGAATGCCTTTTTAGCCGACGCCATAGCCAGCTCCTTCGGCATGTCTTCGAGCATTGCCGCGATCGAAACCGGCTTTTTCTGCGCGACCGGAAGCGCGAGGCCCGCAAAGATGCTTTCGGGGTTTTCACCGGCCAGCCGTTCCCACCTGAGTTTCATGAATCGTTGCGCTTGATATACAGGCTCGGCAAGGGAAGTCTTAACCACTTTATTCTCCCCCTTGACCGCCGCCGTATACCAGGCCTTGTGAAGCAGTTCAACGCGCTGTTTCAGTTCTCCACTGACAACCTTATTGTATAGAGCTGCGGATTTGCTTGGAATCACCCGATTCCAAAAGTCCGACTGGGCGTGGATCTTTTGTGCCGATTCCTCAGCGATTTCCCGGAGATTCTCATCCTTGGTCAGATAGTCGAAGAAATCTCCGGCGATGGTGCGGTCAATGACCGTGCCATTATCTCCTTCCAGGGGCTTGAGCTGTCCTTCTGCGGCTTCGACAAATTCGTTTAGCAGGCCCTCGGCGATGGCGTACGCCTGCTCGGCGCTCTTCTCATCGAGCTGTGCGTCCAATTCCTTCCGTCGCAGACAGGTCTCGATTCCCCGTTTTGATGGTTCTCCCGGTTTCGATTCCTCGCCGGAAAGGATGATCTTGGCCTTGCCAGCGCCTTTGTCCACCAAGGTGATGCGTCCCTTGTTTTCCACAATATATTGCTTCATGGCCGAGACAATCTCGTCCAATCCGCTCACGTCGCGCACAATCTGGATTCCCTCCGCCGAGAGCTTCGGGGAAAGCGACTTGAACCGCAAGCAGGCTGGGACTTTGAGTGTCTGCAAAAGATCCTCGGCGAGCGCCTCCCACGCCTCGCGAGGGTCCGTGAAGACTTCGCCAAATTTCAGATCCTTTTCGTTCGCGAGCTTGACGAGGAAGAAATCTCCCTCTCGCGTGCCATCCCGGGCAACCAGCCGGGGACCGTATTCCGCCAGAAAGGCCAGCAGCGCGTGGTAAAGATGTATGTCCTCTGCCTTGGTGACCAGTTTCATCCACGTGAATTGAGTGAGGAGCGTTTTCTCCCTCATTTTAATGAAGTTCTCCTTCGTCGGGATGATGGCGGCAGACAACATATTGGCAGAGATAAACACGGCGTCTCCCGCCAACTCGCGACACCTCGCAATCGCGTTCAGGTCGGTATCGCCAAGCTGACTGCCTCCGTTCACCAGCAGCCATACGGCATCCGCCGCGCTAATCTGGCTCTCGGCAACCAAGGTATCATAGGTGCTCGCAAATAGTCCGGGACAGTCCACGACCACCGCACCGATCTGCTCCAAATTTGCGGACTGTGTCCGGCAGGCCGCATGTCCGATAAACGGGAACACGACTTCCTTCGCCTCAAACTCCGTCGGGTCTCCGTTCTCATAGCGAGTAATATAATCATCTGGAAAACAGAGCATGGAACCAACCTCCCCGATATCGAAGCTCGTTTTATTCTTGAGCGATTCCAAATGGGGGTTGCCGTAAAAATGAAGGATCAAACCTGTGGTAAGCAGAGAATCCCTAATGCCCGCCTGCGCCTGCTTGTTTTCCTTCCATATGGCGAGCAGCTCAGCATGTTTCCGCTTGGTCGCCTCCCGCGATTTCGGATTCGCTATATCGAAATCATCATCGCACAGTGCGGGCAGCGTAGAACAAACCCCATTAAGCTGCTCGTCGGTTCTCCATGTAATGACCACCCCCTCATCCGATGGTGCGGTGACGTTGTTGACCGTATAGACACTAGCGCTCGTCGATGTAGAGCCATTGCCCATCGGAGACAGCAGAAGGCCGTTGGCCATTGCGTTGAAGGATGTGGATTTGCCGCTCTGAAAGCGCCCCACCAAGACCAGGCGAAACTGGTCTTCCTTGAGTCGACGAGCGATCTCTTTGATTTCGATATTATCTTTGACGACTTCGTCGAGTCCGAGGTCGCGATTGTCAGCAACGACCTCGTCGATCATGGTCGTGGTTTCGTTGAGGAGTGCGACCAACTCGTCGCGCTTCTCTTCGTACTTTTCCGGTGTAAGCATGGATGTATATTACTAAAGATGGCCGACGGCGGAATATCAGACCGGAGTGCCGCACTTGCGACAGATGCGCTGGGCTGGCTCAAGACGAGCACCGCACCGGTCGCAAAGTGGGGAATAGGTCCCTAACTCTTTGGTAATGCGCTTGAAGGTCTCGGTCCTCCCCCATCGCATGATC
>CAZLIG010000169.1:0-4722 GCA_964559415.1 uncultured Rhodospirillaceae bacterium | reverse complement strand
GCTATCTTCGGAAAAGATTCAACCTGCTGCTGGTACATAAATGGGGGGCAGGTCAAGCTGGACAAACAGCTTCTTCCCAATATTGTTAAACATTGTTAAATTACTGCAAATAGTTACTTGCCACCCAATGACTTTTTCTGACCAAAGGAAAATCGCCACGATTTCGGCTTTTCAAGTGCTGGGCGTAATTTGTGCAAGCGTTCGTGTATTTTGAGCAAAATTTGTTAAGGATTGGACTGTTTTGCGTTTAACCATAACCAAGCAATATTAATGGGTTACTGATGGACTTTCATCTGAGTAATGGGCATATTCGCTCTATGGATGAATTTGAGACAATCAATATGAGAAGGCTTTGAAATGACTTTCCGCTATCTTCTTGCAGCCGTGATTTTCTCGATGGGCTTTTCTCCGCTTCCGGCAAATGCAGCCCGAATTTATTTAGCAGATATGCAATTTGAGTCTGGGGCGAGCTTTTCTGGCAATCTAACCTTCTCAGACGATTTGACCCAGCTTACGGGTGTTAGCGGCGTACTAAACGGATACGATTTTAGTATAAATGGCCCCGTCAGCGGTGGATCGGATTCAATCAACTGGATATGGGAACCTGGATACAATTTTGCCGACTCTCCATCGACTTTTGGCACGTATCTAATGGATGGAAGTGCTGATTATTTCAATAATTCCATCGCTCTGACATATGGGTTTGCTGGTGCTCCAAGTCTCCAGCTTGTAACTTCCGGCCTTGGCATTTCAGTTAATGGTACGGATTACATGGTTAGTGGCACTCTTTCCCCTGTGCCATTGCCTGCTGCATTGCCCTTGTTTGGGATGGGCGTTGCTGGGGTAGCTTGCGTTTGTGCAAGAAAGAAATCTCGACACAATTCGTGATGAATGCATCCTTGTCTTTGACAGGAAAATCGAAACGTTATTCAGCGAAAGTAAAGAGGTTGGCGGGGCACCATATAAAATAGGGGGAGCTTTTGGGCGCCTCCTTTTTTGTTGTTTTATCCTCTGTTGTGCATTTGCACCGTTAACCATGCTATCGGCCGCGGCGATGGAGCGAGAAGACTCCGGTCATTCATGTCGAGTCTGAAAAGGACAAGGTATCTAACGATGTCTTCAAGCTTCCTGAAGTTCCAGCGAATGGGACCGGGTGTGTGGTTGTGAACTTCGATTTTGTTGAGGGTGAAGACGGCAGGCCGAAGGCGGTTCAGGCGCGCGTGGCTCCGTTTAGGCCTGCAAACAGGCCGGAGAAGGGTCTTGTTATTGCTCTGAAGCAATAAGTGTTTTCAGCTAACGTAATGTGAAGAGGGCCGACGCTATCGTATCGGCCCTTTTTTTCCTCTATTTTGCGGATAACGGGGTATCCGATTTAACCTCTCTCGCGGTCAGATCATAATCGAGGACTCTCGCTTCTCCTTTGGAGGCGTAAAAAATAAGGACAGAGGATTGCGATGGCTGGTGGAAGCCCAGCACTTCTTCCGAATTTTCCACGAGCGTTTTGATGTTTGAGCCGTTCGCGTCGGCCACGCACAGTTTTTGAGGGACTGTGTTCTCGGGAACGATGGAATTTAAGCTTTTCGTTGAAAACAGGATGCCGACGACTTTTTGGTCGTTATCAGGTCGTAGGATCATGGGGCCCTTAGTGGGGTATGCAAGAAAGGAAAAGTAGGAGATTGTCTGATTGTTTGACGGTAAAAGCCAATGAGCCTTTTTTTCCTCGGTATTGAAAAAGAGCACATTACGAGCATCGTTTCCTGATGAATATGAGATTGTTTTTGCTTGTTCAGGAGCGAGGTTAGCGTAGAGCGCTTTTGTTCCGGGGATCGCCATGAAGTTGGATAGCCGAAGCTTTTGCGCATTTAAGTCTGTTCCGGCAACTTGCGTCAGTCTTTGCTGCGGGCGCTCATGCCTAAAGGCACCGGCAATGGTTAAAACGAAAAGAAGGCCAAGGCCTAAGATGCCTAGTCCAACGACGCGCCAAACCCAGACAAAGAAATGATCGAGACGCTTGCCCATTAATGACTCCCGCTTTTGCGTGTAGATGCTGGTGGTTGTTCTACTTGTAATGCCAAGTAAAACAAAGGCAAACATTTGCCATGATGGGGCGGTAAGCGGGGAATTGACTGTGCGCAAGCCTTGAAGTGCCTGATTGGTTAGGGTATTTCTACTCCCTCGTGTATTTAGAAAGCATCAGATGAAAATCCTTCCTATTATCCTTTCAGGGGGATCGGGGACACGGCTTTGGCCTGCGTCCCGATCGGATTATCCCAAGCAGCTTCAGCGGCTTGTTGGCAAATTTTCCCTTCTTCAGCAGACGGCGCAGCGGCTTTCGGCGGATGAGGAAATCCTTTCGCCGGTTGTTATCTGCGGAGAGAACCAGCGGTTTTTGGTGGCCGAGCAGTTGCGCGAAGCCGGGATAAAGCCTTCCGTCATTATCCTTGAGCCGTGTCCTCGCAGTACGGCTCCTGCTATTGCGGTTGCGGCTTTGTGGACGAAGGCGCCGTCCGATACCGTGTTGCTGGCTATGCCTGCCGATCACTTCATTCCGGACAGCCAAGGTTTTGCGGATGCCGTGCGCAAGGCGGCTCAGTTGGCGGCCAAGGGGAATCTCATGACGTTGGGCATTCGCCCAACTTGTGCGCATACGGGGTTTGGTTACATCGAGCAGGGGGAGCCGCTTCGCGAGGACAGCGGAGCTTTCGCCGCGAAGCAGTTCAAGGAAAAGCCTGATGAGGCGACGGCAAGAGCTTATGTCGAGTCCAAAAACTTTCATTGGAATGCGGGGATCTTTGTGTTCCGCGCTGATGTGTATCTTAAAGAGCTGAATACGTTTCAGCCTGAAATCCATTCGGCTTGCCGGAAGGCTTTGGAGTGCGGCAAGGAGGATATGGATTTCCTGCGGCTCGACAAGGAAGCCTTTGAAACTTCGCCGGACATTTCGATCGACTACGCGGTTATGGAGAAATCTCGGAATGTCGCGGTGCTTCCGGTGTCGTTCTCGTGGAGCGACGTGGGAGGGTGGCCTGCGCTTTGGGAGATTGGCGACAAGGATGATGAGGACAACGTCGTTGAAGGCGACGTGATGCTGAAGGACACGACGAGCAGCTACATTCGCGCCGATCGACGGTTGATTGCCGCCATTGGCCTTAAGGACATGATTGTTGTGGATACGGCGGATGCTTTGCTGGTCGCGACCAAGGATAAGGCCGATAAGGTCAAAGACGTTGTGGCGCAGATCAAGAAGAAGAACCGCTCGGAGTGCAAGGAGCATCTAGAGGTTTGGCGTCCGTGGGGGAGCTATGAGCGGCTTAGCAATGGCCCGCGGTTTCAGGTAAAGAAAATTATGGTCAAGCCCGGCGGCAAGCTTAGCCTTCAGAAGCATCACCATCGCGCGGAGCACTGGATTGTTGTGAGCGGGACTGCAAAGGTCCGATGCGGCGATCAGGAAAAGCTGATGTCTGCCGACGAGTCTATTTATATTCCGCTTGGCACGGTTCACCGCCTTGAAAATCCGGGGCTGGTGCCGCTTCATCTTATTGAGGTACAATCGGGAGACTACTTGGGCGAGGACGATATTATCCGCCTTGAGGATATATACAGCAGGGCCTAGCCAAGAAGGACCGCCTGCATTGGAGATCGAATGAAAACGCTTGTCACTGGGTGCGCCGGGTTTATTGGCGCTGCTTTGGTCTCATCTCTTCTTGAACGCGGCGATGAAGTCATTGGTGTCGATAATCTGAATGACTATTACGACGTCAGCTTGAAGGAGGCGCGGCTGGAGCGGCTTCGCAGGGCAGGGGGAGCGCGGTTTGCGTTTCATCCGTTTAATATTGCCGACAAGAACGCGATGTTTAGTTTGTCCGATGCGTGTAAGGACGTGACGCAGGTTGTTCATTTGGCGGCTCAGGCGGGCGTTCGATACTCGTTGGCCAATCCTTATGTCTATATGGAAACGAACGGCATGGGGTTTGTGGTGATGGCGGAGTTTGCGCGGCGGCTTCCAAAGCTCGAACAGTTTGTTTATGCGAGTTCTTCTTCGGTTTATGGGGGGAATACGAAGATACCATTTGCGACAGATGATCCTGTTGAGAAGCCGGTTTCGCTTTATGCGGCTACCAAGCGCGGGAATGAGCTTATGGCTTATACGTATGCGCATTTGTACAAGATGCCTTGTGTCGGGTTGAGGTTCTTTACGGTTTATGGGCCTTGGGGACGGCCTGATATGGCGGCTTATCTATTCGCTTCGAACATCATGGCGGGGAAGCCGATTTCGGTTTTCAACAACGGCAAGATGCGGCGCGACTTTACCTATATCGACGATGTGGTTGACGGCGTTAAGGCGGTTATGGATAGGCCCATAAGGTTTGGAGAAAATGAGGTTCCGACGCGGGTGTATAACATTGGGAACTCGCGGTCGGAGAACCTGATGGTTTTTATTTCGGAGATCGAAAAGGCTTTGGGGAAGAAGGCGGAGTGTACGTTTTTGCCGCTTCAGGCGGGGGATGTGGTGGAGACGTTTGCGGATATTTCTGCGACTACTCGCGATTTTGGGTATGAGCCTAAGACGACTATTCAGCAGGGGATTCCGAAGTTTGTGGAGTGGTTTAAGGGGTATCACAATTTGGTGGAGGCGGCGGAGGTTTCGATGCTGCTGGGGGGTGGGTGTTTGTAGGAGAGATGCGCTGCTACGGTTTAATCTGAATTGCGGTACCGTCCTTG
>CAZLIG010000168.1:0-4738 GCA_964559415.1 uncultured Rhodospirillaceae bacterium | reverse complement strand
CTTCGCTCACAATAAAAATCTCCTAAGGAAGTTGCTCTTAGGCGGTCAGGGTGCACGAAAACATTCCTCCTTCAACCAGTAATGGCGAAGAATAGGTGCGTTTTTAATGGAGTTATTGAAACATCCGAAAAGAATGGAAAGTAAATTGCGCGATGGAATTTTAAGAGAATAAATGCAAGTTGTGGCCAGCTCAGCGAGTGTCGATATAAGCGCCTGCAAGAAGATGAAACGGTTATTCTTTCTCCAACGGCGCAAACTGCTTTGCGAGCTTAAGCCCCTGACCCTGATAATTAGAAATGCCGGAGCTTCCATACAAGGTATCGGGAACCGCCGCCATGCGCTCATACTTGAGCCACCCAACGAGTTGCCCGTGTTCCAACTGGAACGGAACCTCATGCGAGCGCACTTCCAGCACGCCTCTGCTATCGCCAATCTTTCCTGTGACGGTGTTCCATCCAAACCCGGGGTCAAAAAAACCCGCGTAGTGAACCCTAAATTCTCCCGCTCGCGTGTCGTAGGGCAACATCTCGGCAGCGTAGTCCGGGGGTACGCCAATGCATTCTTCAGTCATAAGAATGTAAAACCTATTGGGATCGAGAATAAGCGACTTTTTCCGGAAGTAGAGGGGCTCCCAGAAGTCCAACGGATTGTAATCGCGCCGGGCAAGATCAATGCGGCTGGCGCCAACTTTGGAGCACCACCCGATAAGCGCATTTGGCGCTCCGGATCCTTTCAGGTCGATGTGGAACGGCAAAAGACCTTTAGCTTCGCTTGAAGGTGTTTTCTTGCTTAAAAGCCTTGAAGCGGTGCCGCGCTTGACGATTTGTTCTCCATGTAAAAGCCTGTTCCATTCGTCGTCGGAAATCTGCCTTGGCATCCCCGCTTGAGTTCTTCTGAACCTTAGTTGATTGAGACAAGTACCTGCTTTGACGGCGATGCTAAAGCTTCGTGGCGCGACCTCAATATAAAGAGGACCCTTATAGCAGCCATCAACTTCGTCAAACTTCGTAGCTCCATCAACAAGAAGCCGCGTGAGTATATCAAGCCTTCCGGTCGAACTCTTTGGGTTTGCGAGAGCGGTGTGTTCGGCCTCAAGCCTGATGCTCTCCATCAATGGAATAACATAAACCTGTCCTTTCTCCAGCCAGGCTCCTTTTCCATTGTTGTTGGTCAAAGATATCTTGTACTCCTCAAAACAGGGATCGAGTTGCCCCATTTTTTTAAGCACAGTTGTATTCTCACCCGGCAGAAAACTCGTGGCGACGGGATATGCATAATTCCCAAGCCGGAGGTCGATACTGGCCGGCTGAATCTGCGAATCTACGATTGGCTCGAGAGCCGATATCTCCCCCAACCCGATCATTTTGCGAATTGTCTGAGAGGGGAGAATGCCGGCTCCGCGTGAAAAGGGATCCGCAATTCCTTGGCTACTCGAATTTTGCAAACAGTCCTGATTCGCTACGGCTTCAGCCATATCTATTCCTTTCGCTACGGCTTCAGCCATATCTATTCCTTCGCTCTCCCTGGGTGCCTGATCCTAAACGAGCGAAGAACACTATATCACGCTACCGATTCCAAACAGGGTTTTCCCGAGCTGCGCTGATTGATCTAAGTCAAGGTAGGGGTGGAAAACAAAGCAGTTTTCTGCAATATTAAGTTGAAGGCCCTCCTGCGCATCTTCGCAGGCATATCAATGTGGAAGAAATAGTAAAGCCATGAATGCGATAATAGTGCACGGATTGCTCCGGACGCCACTCTCAATGCTAACGCTTGCAAAACGACTGCGCAAAGCAGGTATAGAGCCGCATCTTTTCTATTATTGTGCTGCATTCGAAAAACTTGACGATTGTCGGCGACGTTTGGCCTCTTACGTTAGCGCGAAAGCAGGAACCTCATTTATCGTGATCGGGCATTCGCTTGGCACGGTTCTGCTCAGGTCCATTCTGTCCGGGCTTCGAGAACGACCTCTTGCATGTTTCTATCTCGCTCCGCCAACAAAGGCCTGCTCCGCCGCAAAGTACTTTGGATCATATTTTCTTTTCCGCCTGTTAACCGGAAGCATGGGACAGAAGCTTGGCGACAACGCGTTTATGGAGGCCATACCGGCAAGCAACGTCCCATCAACAATCTATGTTGGAACGGCAGGGCCACGAGCGCAATGGCTGCCTTTTGAGCACGAAGTGAATGACGGTATCTTGGCGGCCTCCGAGACGGAACTGCCGGGCAGCCGTGTTGTCCACGTGAAGGCGATTCATTCCTTTATCATGAACTCTGAGCAGGTCATCAAAGATATTATTGACGTCTGTGAAGTGCTAAAGGAGCGCAATACTGCATCAAATGTCCAGAGTTGTGCCCCGCGCCTTGCAAGACCGGTATGACGGAAGCACTGGTTTTTCCGCAGGAGATGCGGACAAATTTGGCGTAGGGGACAACTTGATCTTAGTACAGTCCATCATTTTCAGAAGGCTTTTAAAGCCTTTGTGGAAAATA
Organism: uncultured Rhodospirillaceae bacterium; assembly: GCA_964559415.1. Lineage (GTDB taxonomy): Bacteria > Pseudomonadota > Alphaproteobacteria > UBA9219 > UBA9219 > CAIXLI01. Next base: position 2,248 of record CAZLIG010000168.1, on the reverse strand, counting down.
AACACATGGCGATGTTCGTGGGCGTCTGGATAGGTAGCCTTGAAATGTTCAAGACCGAGCGGGTGGGTTTCGCCTCGCAGAAGTCTATTGATTTGAATGGTATCACCCGCGTGTTTTGCGCCTTCTTCCTGCAAGGCGAATGTCGCATAGACTTTGGACTTTAGGTCTTTAGGATCTTCGAGGACGCATCCAAAATCGCTTGCGCCGTCGCCAACGAAAAGAATTTCTTCCGCACATAATCTAAATTGATTGGCCAGATCTTTTACGGGTTGGCAGTTTGGTTTCGGGGATGAGTAAAAAATGAACTTGTCTTTAAAATCGCTATCCGAAGTTGATCGCCATCGGCGCGCGTAGTCCGGATTTTTTACCTTGGAATAAATGGCGTATATCAGGCCAGGGTCGATCTTTGCTTCTTTGAGGCGATTTGCAGTGTCCTCCGGGTTAGTGTTTGTGTAGATAACAACGGCAGTACCGGCTTTCTTCGCGCGCTCCAAAAACTCGACCGCCCCGGAAAATACGGTGAAGGACTCATTAATGCAGTCCTGAACGTCTTTGCTTAGACAATGCTCCGATGTGTCCCAGAGAGCTTTTTCGATGTCGCTGATGGTTTTATGCGTTCGATGCAGAATGTACTGAACAAGATTTCCTTCCTTCACGTGTTCGGCAATTGTGTCCAGAACGTTGGTATGATCGCTGTCGCCTAAGGCGCGGCTCACTCTCATTGCAAACTTATCAAGCGCCGCGAAACTTGCATAAGTTTTCGTGATTGTTCCGTCTAGGTCCAGAATGACAAGACGGAAATCCCATTCATCATGCCTTGATCGGAGGGTCACCGAGTTGGCAGACGTATTCCATTCATGCATGGCTGTGACCTTTTGGATCGAGTCGTGAAGGAGCTGATCGTCATCGAAAGAGCAGGGGAAGACGCAAAAAATTGAAACAACAGTGACCTGCTTGACGAAGCTGCATGAAAGTATTGAGCGGTCAACGGAGCCGGCGCGCAGATTTTAATTTTGTGACCCAAGGTTTTTAGCGTTCACAAAACATCGCGCAGCGGCTGTGCCACAAGCGCTAATTGTGCATTGCGGGGGAAAGAAAAATTCGAAAATGAGAACAATTATATCGTTCGCATCGCGGCGGAATAGACTTAGAAAAACTCTAAAGAGAATCGGTCTGTCATAAAATTAAGAAGGGGCGGCACAAAAGCCGCCCCCTCGGTTTAAACTCTCAGCGCTATTTCAGATCGCACCTTCTGGCAAAAGTTCCGGCGCTTTCGGAAGGTCGATTGTTATTGATATGCTCGATGCGGTCCTCTGATGACATTGCTCTTGCGATAGCCGAGTTATCGGCAAATGCTTTGTAGTAGACCGTAGCATCCGTCCACTCGGTAGGCTGCCCAATGATGATGTCGGCATTACTGATAGTGCCAACCCGTTTGCCGCCGTTCACAACGATGGTCCACGCAGGAACGTCTTCCGTGATTTCAGCGCCGGAAGCGATGATTGAGCCCTTGCCAATCTTCAGCCTCTTGCCATCAGCCAGAATCGTTGCGCCCGCCCCGACCCAGACTTCGGTGTCGAAATCAATAACGCCGCCATTTTTTGAGATCACTTTTGCCCGTGGCGCCAGCAAATCCCAACTCGAGAAGTTGATCGCACCTCCCTCATCCGTATGGATATAGGCTCCTTGATTGAGCGTCATCCTCTCTTTCAGCACCGGAATTTTGCCTTCGATCGTGACAGGCCCTGGGATGAGACAGACCTTAAGCGTCTCTTCAGGCGTTTCGCTGAAGAATTCAAACAACGTGTTCGACGGCCTGACGCTTCTCACCTTGTAAACCTTTGCATCCGGCTCGACCGGCTGATCGAGGGTTATCATCAGATCTGCACTGGTATCGAGTGTCGCACCGGTTGCCTTGAGCTTCTCAAGCCCTTCAGCCGTCAAGCGGCTCTCAAGCGAGAGATGGTCATGAGTGGAAAGATCGTCTATCGGGCGAAAATATTGTTCGCCTTCTAAAAGAATCTTGTTGGCGCCGGATGCGACACAATATGCCGGTATGTCTTTTGTGATGATGGCATTGGGGAGAACTACAGACCCTTCACCAACCACAACAGGACCTGATTTCCCGCTGTTCACAATGATAGAGCCGCCGCCGAGTAATGCGCCGTTGCCGATGGCGATGGGACCCATCTTATGCAGATGGCGTTGAGAGGGGTGGACAGGATGGCCGAGCGTAATGAGGAGAGTC
>CAZLIG010000167.1:0-4753 GCA_964559415.1 uncultured Rhodospirillaceae bacterium | reverse complement strand
ACAATGAACAAAAACAAGGCCCTCTTGCTGGACCGCGACGGTGTCATCAACGTTGATACGGGCTACATCGGAAAAATCGAGGAGTTTTCGTTTTTGCCGGGCGTCTTCCCGTTTTTGAGCGAAGTCCGGGACAAAGGCTATAAGCTCGCCATCGTGACCAATCAGGCCGGAGTGGCGCGCGGTTTTTACAGCATTGAGGACTATGAACGCCTCACCGAGTACATACTGAAAACGCTGCGGCAAGAATCCATCGAGATCGAACTCGTCCTCGCGTGTTTCGAACACGTCAAAGGAGCCGTCCCCTGCCACACCCGCCAAAGCTTCTGGCGCAAACCGTCACCCGGCATGGTCTTGGAAGCCATCCGCCGCCTGAACCTCGACCCCGCCCGCTCCGCCTTCATCGGCGACAAAATCACGGATATGGAAGCTGCAGAAGCCGGCGGCATCAAGCGCAAACTATGGCTAACCCAGGATGATGTCGAAGCCCCGAACGGAATAACCCTCGTAAAATCCTACGCCGAAGCCCTAGCCGCCCTGACTCCCGAATCCTAAATCCCGATTCCCCTACTCCGTCTGCCTGAATTCCGCCGGGAACGTGATATTACTCACCGAGTCGGTATGCAGCCCGCCGAGGTCCTTGAGATAAAAATGGAACGCCACTGACGTGCCCGAACTGATGTCGGCGCGGTTAGTTTCGTTATGCGTAACGCCGACCCCGAACGCAAAGCACTCGTCCACATAAGTCAGCGCAACGCTCGACTCGCGAGGCCCCGGCTGGGGATCGAACGAATGGGTGTGGGACCCCGTAAACGTCCAGTATTTGGTAAAGTTGGACGTAAGGCCGAACGTAACCTGCCGCACCTGATTATAAAGATTGGTCGCGGCATCGCGCTGATACGCCTGAATGTACCGCAAAGTCGGCTTGAACACCGGCTCGCCGATGGACATCGACGCGTCCTGCCGTTCGAACGAAAGGTTCTCCTGCGCGAGCCTGAAGCCATAGTTGAGATAGAACCACGGCGCGGGCGAGAAATCGATGCGCCCGACATAATCCGAGGCATGGCCGCTGAGCCCCGACCGCGTCGAAACATCGGGGTTTCTTGAAAAGTTGTAGCTCTGCCCCCCGAACAGATCGAGATGAGCCCCGTTGTCCGCCGTGAGCGCGTTTCGCAACCCATAGGTAACGCGGCTGCCGCCCTCGACCAGATCGCTCCCCGTAAACCGGTTCGGCGCGAAAAGATTGGTTTCGTCGAACTCGATATCGAAGCTGTCCTCAAGAGGCTGCTTGGTGATTCGCCGAACGTCCGGCGCCAAAGTGAATGCGAGAATCGGTTCGACAAGATGTTGATACCCGTCCCCGCTGCGTCCCAGAGGATAGCGCGTAACGACGTTGGCCTGCGCAAATGGCCGCGTGAAAAGCGCGCGGTCGTAAGCCTGGGAGGCATCCGCCGAAATGACGTTGTTGGCCCAATAACTGTCCGTCCGCGCAAGGCCGGAAACGGTGGCTTCCAGTCCCGTATCGGAAATGAACTGGCGCTGCCATCCCGCATTAAGCGAAAGACGCCGTGTGTCCGGCCCCTGCTCCGTGAGCGATTTGGCGGTATTGTCTCTGTAGGTGATGAGCGTGTTGCCGTCGAAGGACCACCGCCCGCCCCACGCCGAACCGGGATCGCCCAAAGCGCTGAACGTTGCCGAAGGAAGAACGACAGGCTCGGCGACATCCGTCCCGGCGCGCAGGTCTTGGAAGTAATAGGAATTCAAAGCAAGATAGTCGCGGCCCTTGAAGGCTTCGGCATACGCGCGGCTGACCGTCTGGTCGATGTTGGAAATGTTGTAGCGTTGCAGATAACTCTTATCCGAAGTCCACTGCACATCGGCCCCGGCCCTCCAGATATTATCGATATTGGCAAGATAGGTCCCGAACAAATGGCCGCGCCATTGCTGGCCCTTGTTTTCGCCCGTGTCTTCGATCAGTTCGGCACGCGTCACGGACCCATCGAGAAGCAGCTTGGCTCTTTCGAAACGCTGCCGGTACTGAGTGGCGATCTGAAATTTATCTTCCGTGCTCAGCGTCGGCGTAAGCGTCATGTCCTTGTCGGGCGCAATGTCGAAGTAATAAGGAATCTTCACATAGTCGCCGATGTTGGGCGAAATCCCCGGAGCCAGCGGAAGAAATCCCTGCTTGCGTTTGACGGTCGGGTCCGGTCCCGCAAGGTAAGGCGTGTAAGCGATTGGAACGCCCGCGAAGTCAAGCGTGGCGTCATGGTAATGAATCTTGTGCTCGACGTTATCGTGAGTAATGGACTTGGCCCGAACCTGCCATAGCGGCAGCACATCCGGATTTTCGCGGCAAACGTTACAAGCCGTATAGAGAGCTTTGTTCGCCAGCATATACCGTTCGTCATAGCGTCGAATCGTACGCGCCGCCATGCGCGCATTGTCGGGAAACAGAATGCCGACGTTCTGCGCAAAAGCCTCCCTCATGTCCCCCGTAACTTCTTGGCGGTCGGAAAACACAACCTCGCCGGTGGGCATCAGAAGAGCGACATTGCCTTCCGCAACCACGACATCCGTTTGCTGATTGTAAGTAATTTTGTCGGCATGAAGAACGTAGTCGTTGTAAACGACTTCGACCTTGCCGCTCGCGGTAACAATGCCCGTCTCGCTATCCGAATGCATCTGCTGGGCGGAAATCAAGGTCTTGTCTTGATGCCGCGCCGGATCAAGAGACAGGGCCGGCGGCATAGCGTTCGTAACCGGCGCGGAGACAACAGGAAGCGGTTCCGCCGAAACGCTCTCCGGCTCCCCCGACTCTGGTGCCAAAGAACTCAAGTTTTTAGAAGAATGCGGCACGGGTCCTGTGTATCCCACAGGCGGCATCCAAGCCCTTGCCTTCACGCGCGGCACCAGTCCGACATAGCCGATGGGAGGCATCTCCGCCAGGCATGGCGAAGGGGTCGGAAATGCCAGAAGGCACACCGATACCTTTAAAAATCGTTTCGCAAACCGCCCAAAGTGCATAGGAGAAAACTGCCAGAGGCCATGAGTCCGGGCAAGAATTATTATGTTATAACAGTTAATTATTGGGTAAGGATTGCGGCATAAGCCGCATGGATTTTGACTATCGACAATTCCAAAACCACGTGGAGTTAGCCGATATTCGAATTACCCTTTGGTTCCGACCTTCGCGGGCGGCCTACGCAAAAACGCTGGCAAGTCATGGTCCGCAAAGCGATCTGCGCTCTTCGATGACTGTTTCGCAGCAACCGGCATCGGGGGCGGAGGAGCTTCCCCATCTTGATGCCGATGGGTCTCGGAACTACGGCTGCGCGGCGTGCGGCGCGTTCTTCCCTCGCTACGGCGACGCCTTGGCGTCTCCTCGTCAGGTTCGGGGAGCCCTTCAACCGTTTCGCGCTCGATGGTCGTTTTGATCAAAGACTCAATCGCGGCGACCTGCTTGGAATCTTCAGGAGTTACAAGGGTATAAGCTATTCCACTCAGTCCCGCGCGCGCGGTGCGCCCGATCCTGTGAACGTAGTCCTCGGCATTGAACGGCACGTCGAAATTAAAAACATGACTCACGGCATCGATATCGAGGCCGCGCGCGGCGACGTCGCTGCACACCAGAAAAGCAACTTCATTGCGGCGAAACTTGTCGAGCGTCTCGGTGCGATCGGATTGCTCCATGTCTCCATGAAGCGCCGCCGCATTAAAGCCGTGCTTGGCCAGCGACTTGGCGAGCGTGGCGACATCCCGTTTCCGGTTGCAGAAAATAAACGCGTTCTTGGCCTCGTCGCGGCGAAGCAGGAAACGCAAGGTTTCGCGCTTGAGCCAGTCGTTCGAGCGCGGCACCATCACAAGCTTCTGCGTAACGTTTTCTGCGGTACTGGCGGACGGAGTTACCGTGACCGTCTTGGGATTGCTAAGAAATCGGTCGGCAAGCTTGCGGATCTCCGGCGGCATGGTCGCGGAGAAAAATAAGGTCTGCTTAAGCGGCGGCAAAAGATTGGCGATGCGTTCGACATCGGGGATAAAGCCCATGTCGAGCATCCTGTCCGCCTCGTCGATCACAAAAACCTTGATATCGGCAAGCATGATCTTGCCGCGCTCGAAAAGATCGAGCATCCGTCCCGGCGTGGCAATGAGCACGTCCACGCTGCTGTCGAGCGCGCGAACCTGTTCGACCATCGTCTCGCCGCCGATAAGCAGCGCCATCGAAAGCTTGTGATACTTTCCGTATTTTTCGAAATTCTCAGCCACCTGAGCCGCAAGCTCGCGCGTCGGCTCCAGAATGAGAGAACGGGGCATCCGCGCCCGTGCGCGTCCTTTATTAAGGATCTCGAGCATAGGGAGCACAAAGCCCGCCGTCTTGCCCGTCCCGGTTTGCGCGCAGCCTAAAAGGTCGCGACCTTGCAAAACGTAAGGAATCGCTTGTTCTTGAATGGGGGTGGGTGTCGTATATCCAACGTCCTGGATCGCCTTAAGGACGTCCTCGCTCAGCCCTAACTCGGCAAATGTCGTCACTGTACTCTTTACTCTTCTTGTTTCTTTGTCCGCCGCCTTCTAGCAGAAATTTACGATAAAGTGCAATAAATCTCGACCTTTCTCCTAAATAGGGTAAGCTCGGGCCTGCGCCTTCATTTTCCTTAATGGACAAACCATGCCTGCAACGTGCATATCCGCCCTGCGTTTCTGGATACTGGTAGCAGCCGCATTTATCCTTTTATTATGGCTGTTTAGCCCTGCCCTACTG